>CAKPAQ010000020.1 GCA_934133015.1 uncultured Bacilli bacterium
ACATAATCTTCTTTCAAAGTAGAAGTACTCTTTTTTCTTAAAGTTACTTCATACGGAATTGCTTCTGTTCCAGTATTAGTTGCTTCAATAGAAAAATCAAATACATTGTTATCTCCATCTAGTGCTTTACCTTGGGTATCAGAAATTGGTAAAGCATTAGTTAACTTGATTCCTGTTTTTACTCCAGTGTTTTCAGTATATAAGAACTTTAATGTACCAGTAGTTACTGTATTATCAGTTGTTCCTAACTTTGTATAAGTAAACACTGCATAAGTTATTCCTACTGTTACTATTACTAAACCGATTAGTCCTATTATTGATAAAATTAGTACTTTCTTTTTATCTTTTTTATTCATTAAAAATCCTTCTCTCTAGCCTATTATACATACTAATTCTATCATAGCTACCCCCCCCCCATGTCAATGGGCGTGGCAAATTTTTATGTTAACTCAAAGTTAATTATTCGATTTATACGAAAAAACCAATGCATTTGCATTGGCTAATTAATAATTATTTTAATCTTCAAAGAAGTCATCAAAGAATTGATCATCAGTAACATCAATTTCCTTGTCTGGTATTTTATCATTATTAATGATTGGTTTTTCTGTTACTACCTTTTCTACTTCTTTTTTAGGTTCTATTTCTTTCTTTTCAATTACTTCTTTTACTGTTGGAATCTCTGGTTCTTTTTTGATTTCCTTCTCAGTTGGTTCTAGTTTATTATTTATTAACTCTTCAATACTAGATACTGATGGTTTAACTGGCTGTTGTTGAGATGGCTGAGATGGTTTTGGTTCTTTAGCATCTAACTTAGACAAATCAAATTGAATTTGTTCATGATTAGGAATAATTGATTCTTTCTTATTTGCATCAGTATTCTTTTCTATATCACTAGCTTTGGTATTATTGACTTCAACTGGCTTGTCTTTTGCCTTAGCTTCAAGCTCTTTCTGACGTTTTTCTTCGGCTTCAATTTCAGCAATTTTAGCATCAATCTTCTTAACTAAATCATCAACATTAAATCCAGATGAGTTATTATTTTGTGGTGGTAATATACCAGAATTAGCTTGTTGATTTTGCATTGGCATTGGTGTAGGCATTGGTCTATTTTGTTGAGGCATAAATCCAGGCATTCCTGCCATGTTAGGATTCATTCCACCCATATTACCCATCATATTTGACATACCACCTGGCATACTTCCAGGCATACTTCCAGGCATACTACCTGGCATACCAGCGGCAGAAGGATTATTCATCATTTCCATTAATTTTTCTTTTTTCTTGGCTTTTACATATTCACGTAAATCAAAGGTATGAACTTCACTCTTATCACGATGTGGATATTCAGCTTTGGCATATTTCTTACCAAAATCCATTTGATAATAAGGAACAAATTTAGTCTTAAATGGATTCTTTCTCATACGCATGATAATTACTTCAAATTGTTTCATACGTTGCAAATCGCTTATAGTTACAAGTGGAGTTGATGCAGTTTTATCATCTTTTTTAGATTTTACTTCACCACACATTTTTGATATTTCTTCTAGAGCCTTTAACTCAGTAGTAATTAGATAAATGATATTACCACAGTTACCTTTAATAGTTTCGGCATTTTCCTTACCATAAACTTGGTCTAACTGAGCAAAGTTTTGGATAATCATAGTAAAACGAATTTGTCTAGAACGTGCTGCAGTGATCATTGTTGTTATATCTTTAAGTGGTGGCATGTTAGCGAACTCATCAAGTAAGAAATTAGTTCTTACAGGTAATTTACCACCATGTTTTTGTGCAGTTGAGATTAATGTTTCATAACATTGTTTCAAAAGAATAGTTACTAAAGAATGATATGTTTTCTTTTCATCTTGAATAACTATATATAATACAGTTGGCTTTTCACCAATTGATTCCAATTCAAAATCACTATGGCTTAACATTTCTGATAAATTTTCACGTGATGCAAATAGCTTTATTTTTTGCTTAAATACAGAAATGATAGAACCTTTGGTTTCATTAGGTGCCATTATAGTACCAGAAGCATTAGTATATGCTGCACCACCTGGATCCTTTGTATTGTAGTATTCTTTTATATATGTAGAACCTCCAAATTTTTCTTCTCCAACTGTAGTCATTAAACTAATACTATTAAGATTTACTTTATCTTCAGTAGTGTCTTCAAACATTCCAAGTGCTAATCCAGAAAAATAGTCAGCAGAAGTTTTTTCCCAGAATGGATCGGCATTTCCTGATTTTTCTTCATATAGAATGTTAGCTGCTAAGTCATCTAGTAATTCTATTGCTTTATCTTGATTACCTGTTTTATACATACGATATGGAAGAGATAATGGGTTCCATGCGTTACCATCTTGTGGATCACGGAAGTTAAGAATTAAAACATTGTATCCTTTTTCACGAAGCATATTTGATGTTTGTTCATATATTTCACCTTTAGGGTCAGTTATAATCATTGATTCTTTTTTCTTAGCTAATACTTCTACAGTAGGAAAGATAACTGTTTGAGTTTTACCAGAACCAGTAGCTCCTATTACTAGGTTATGATATTCACCATTATCAACCCAAATTTCTTCTTTTTTTATTATTAATGGGATACCAGCTGCATCTGATTCTTTAGCATGTGGGTCTACTCTAGCTACTCCCTTATCAGTTTTAATTTCTTTTTCTTTTGCCCAATGACTATATCCTTTAGATGATTTTTCGGTTGAAAAACCAATTCCACTTTCACGTTCAAAAAAGTAAGAGGATACAGACATGAATATAGCTGCTAAAAAGATTAAAAAGAAAACTAAGGTAGCTGTTATACGACTTGGTGCCAAAGCTGGTAATGGATTCAAACCATAAAAGCGGCCATTAATAGCAAGTTCAGGAAAATTTAGTACTCCTAAACAAACTATATAAAATAAAAATATTGCAAATATTATAAATATTAATACATCAACTGCATCAGCTTTAAATTTTAATTTCATGGTATTACCCTCTTCCTACAACATAAATATATTATAAACAATTTTAAAATTAAATACAATAATTTGTTTATTTACATAAATTAGCTATTTCTTTTTTATTTTCATACAAATTATATATGATGGCGCATGATTCTTGTGGTCTACTAAAATAATTTTGTTCTATTATAATCTCGTATTTTTTATCTTCTTTAATATCAACTATTCTGTTTATTTCATAAGAAGGCTCATCATATATTTTATCTTTATCTATAACTTTTTTTATTAGTATATTTATTTCACCATTTTTTTCTATAAATACAACTGAGAATAACTTATCAAAGTTTGATTCCATAAAATAATTACTTAGGCAATATATTTTTTCATCGATACCATCATTATCTACATCAAGTACATACTTTTGACTGATATTAAAATTATCATATTCGGTAATTTTTATTTTTTCTAAAGCATTTTTTATTATTTCTTTATCGGAATCTTCTAATTCTAAAGTACTTTTAGGGGTAACACCAAGTTTTAATGTCCCAGTAGAAGCAAATAATTCACCTTCATATGTAACATTCTTACCTGATTCATCATATAAATAATATTTATTGGTAAGTAGTATTCTATATTTTCCTAAAGTTCCATCAGCTGTATATACATTAAATTCTTTTAATTTGTAATCATCATTATTAGTTATGTTGTGCCATCCATTATGCTCATATTTTATTTTAATAAAATCACCAGATAAAATATATAATTTATCGTGTAATCCTCTTATATAATTGGGTAAGAAAATGACTAGCATAATTATTACATATAATATTACTAATATAATTACTGTCTTGTATGCTTTATTTTCCATCATTTCACCTACCCTTTTTTAAATAATCGATAACCAACTATAGATCCTAATCCATATGTATGACCTACTTCATTTCCACCTGAACCTGAGTCAAACATATAAATGGCATCTCCTTCAACTCTATCAACCGCTACAAAGTGGTTACCATATTTTACATTAAGAACAACATCATATCCTTGATTAATGAAGGCTGCTACTTCGCTAGGTCCGACTTTCTTTTGTTCTCCTCCAGCATAACTGTATCCTGGAACAATTTTTGAAACTGCTCCCCAGTTAAGAAGGTTTCCATCATATCCACCAACCTTAGCTAATTCTTTGGCAAATGTTCCTGGGTTAAAGTTAGGATCAAGGGTTGTTGGTAAACCAGAACGTTTAGCTAATATGGCAACTGCTGTTGTAGCACATCCAATTTCACCAACTGTTTTATTTCCAATTGGAACATCACTCCATCTAGAATCATCCTGTTTCCAACTATCCCATTCACCAGCATAGCCTCCACCAGCAACATTACAAGTTCTATCAGTATATAATTGACCTTCGATTGGATCAATACTACCATTCCATGTACCAATATCGTATTGTTCAAGATTATTATTTTTTATAATTGAGAGAATTGAACTTCTATAATTTTCTGATTCTGCATAACGATTATTTATTATACATGTAAGTTGTCCTTCGACTGTAGTTTGATTATTACATCCATATTTTTCAGTTAATAACCTAGAATGATCCATAGTTGAGTTTTTAAATGAATCGTAAACTCTATACCACTTACAATCACCCTTATTAGATTTACTACACATTGCTACAATAGAACCATTCCAAAAGGCATTACCACTACAGCTATTACCACCTTCACCCGGCGCATAGATTGTTCCAACATAGCCATCTGGTAATTGTTTAGGGGCACAATCTCCAGCAGTCATACCATAATAATTTGCATATTTTGTACTTAATTCACTATTTCCGTTTCCACTTTCAAGAGCAGCTTGAGCAAGAGTAATCGAAGCAAGAATTCCTGTTCTTGACATTTCATCTATAGCTACTGGTGCTACTTTTTCAATGAAGTCTTTTCTACTAGAACTACCTTCTCCACCATTATAGTAATCGGCACCTTCATCATCACGACAAATATAAGAATTAGCTTCACACATTTGACTTGGTCCCATTTCATGCCAAAGTAAATATATATCTTCAACAATCTTTTTTACTTTTTCATACTTTTCACTACCAACTTCAAGTGGTTCAGATGTACTAGGTAAATATTTTTTATAATATTCAGCTACAAAAGAATCCATTAAGTTCCAGTAATAAACATTATCCAAATCATTTAAATCGCCTACACTTAGGGTTGCGAAATCATATGTATCAGTTGGAACACTAGGGTAACATTTTTTTTCAGTAACTTTTGTACCATTTACTTCTTTTTCTTCATATGTATAGGCTGGTACATAAAATTGATATTGTATATTTTTTTCTTTTTTTGCCTCTTTTATAAGGAAATTCCATATTCCTGGCACAAGATCGTTACTAGCAATTTGTCTATAAGTATTACTATCTCTAATTGGTGTTCCTTTGTCAGCTAAATCTGCCATATTTTTCCAATTATATAACCAATTAGTAGTAGTAGTAAAAAAGCTTCTATAATCTAAAATAAAATCACTAGCTCTTGCTAAATCGGTTCTTCCATCTGACCCAAAATTATAACTTCTTGCTTCTTCAGCACAATAATCATGTAATATACCAGTTGATTGATTATTTTTTAAAACTTCTGCATCAAGTCCATAGACTGTTCTTCTTATTTGCATATTACCAAGAAGTTCAATCTGCTTAATCATCTTTTTATAATCTTTACCAGTTAAACCTAGTTCTGAACCATCTGGAGTTTCAATTTCTTCTTCTTTATTATCATCAATATAATGATCATTTTCAATATCTACAGTTAGTGTGGCCGTAATTAAATTTACGTCAATACAAACATTATATTTTTTCTTTAATGTTGCTTGAACTTCTCTTAATCTTTCATAATACTCAAGCTCTAATTCTTCTGTAGATTTATATCCAACTAATGTTTTTAAACTGTCCCAGGCATTACGGAAAAATTGGATAACTGTATCAGCTGGTCCTAAAATAACACCAATTACTCCGGCAAATGTAATTATCATTATTATAAAACCACCTATAGCTGGTAAAAACTTAGTCCAATGTTTTTTAACAAAATTAAACATTTTTTCAGTAGTACTAATTTCTACATCACTATCAATTTCAGCTTGATTATTACTACTACCACCCATTCCAGGTAGTTTAAAACCATTAGATCCTTTTTCTTTATCCCCAAGGCTCATACTTGATGATGGAGCACTTCCTGATGATTTTGGTGCTTGTCCACTGCCATTATCCATAGCTTGATTAGCTGCATCTAAAGCACCTGATTTCTGAGCTAAATTAGCAGCTGTTTTAGCAAATGGATTTTTTTCTAATTGTTGTGCACCTTTAGTTAAAACAGCATCACCTAATTTGGTGTTACTTAAGGCTTCTACTGCCTTACCACCCGCAGGTCCTAAATAAGCATTGGCTGCTGCTTTAGCACCTGCTTTAGTTACTTCTTTACTAGCGTTACTAGGTTGATTATTGTCAGCCATGCTTATTCACCTACCTTTACTTCAGATTTCTATAGTCCTCCACCTGAACCAAATGATTCAAGTTCATCTTGAGTAAGAATTACATTAATTTGCATACGTCTATTTCCACAAACAAATAATGCTTCTCCTTGAGAAAATCTCTTAATACTTTCTTTTTCATTTTCATTTAAGTCAATTAATCTGCCTAAATCTTCAGCAGCTTGCTTTTTTAATCCCATAACTAAATAGTATGATGCGTTATCAAAGATTGCTTTTCCTTGAGTAATAACAGCAGGAGTAGCAAAGTCACTTGGTTGTTGAGTAATAACAATTGAACCTGTGTTATATTTACGAGCACGTCTTTGCACTTGGGCTAAGAAATCAGCTCCTAAAGAGTTATTGTCTGATAATAATACATGGGCCTCATCTACCATAAGGACAGTATTTACATTTTTATCCAAACATAATCCCCAAGCATACTTTAATATATTAAAGAATAAAGCATTACGGATATTATCAGCTGAGTTCATTAATTCTTTTATATTAAATACAATAAAATCAGTTTCAGCATTTACTGTTGTATGTCCATCAAAATAATATTTTAATTCTTGAGTTAATGGTCTAATCTTTAATTCAAGTTTTTCCATAATCATTCTTTCTTGTGTACGATCAGTCATAGCTAAAAGTCTACCTTTGATAGTTGCATACACATCTGAGAAGGTTGGATAATCGTTTGCAGTATAATTATAGAAATCACTATTAAAATCGATACCAAATCTACGATATGTGTCTTGTACTACTTCACTAAACATAGTAAGAACATCTTCTTCTATTGATGGATCATAATATTTCATAAATCCTTTTAAAAATTGAAGAGTACGAGTTAAAACAGTATAACCTAATCCTTCTTTGATTTCATCTTCATCAGCATCGACTACAATTTGAAGTGGATTAACCATTCCGTATTCTCCACCTTTACCTAAGTCAATTGATTCTCCTCCAAAGGTTTCTGTCATTTCATAAAGTTCATTTTCAGGGTCGATTGCTACTATTTGGTAACCATTTCTAATATGAGTTCTTAGCATTAGTTTTGCTGCTGTTGATTTACCACTACCTGAAGTACCTAAGATAATTAGGTTAGCATTGTTTCGATTGTTTTCTTTTTTAATTTGATATAAAAATTGGTTAAACAAGATAACACCACCAGAGAAATCTACACCAAGCAATGTTGATAATCCTGGATCTTTGATACTATCAAAAATAAATGGATACATAGCGGCAAGAGTTGGTGATGGTATTGGTGTACCAATTCTTTTTTCAATATCTTGTGAAGGAAATATTGGAATAATAGATTTTAAAACCTTTTCTTGCTCAAATCTTAGAGATATTCCTTTCATTTCCATAGCGTCTAAGTAGTTTTTAACATTAATTTTACGCATGTCTAACTCTTCTTTAGAGTCAGCAGTAATCATAATATGCATTTGAAAATCAAATATTTTAGCTTGACTACTTGCTAGCATAGTAACGAATGATTCAAGTGATTCCCAGTCAAGTCTTATTCTTTCACGCATAGTATTATCTTTTTCTTCTTGATATCTAACTTTTAAATCAGCAATTTGTTTATTTAACATTTTAGATATTGTAGAAAAAGGCATTGGAATATGTTTAGCTACTATTTTTATACCAGACATACTAGTAAGTGAAGCTAAAAAACCAGGATAAACTGATTTTGGATAAGAAACAACTGTCATTATAGTTGCATATTTATCACTTATTACAAAGTCACTTGGATTAAAATGGATTCCCTTAGGGGCTATTTCTGATTTAAATAACATTAGTCAGTCACCACCGTTCTAAATGGCATTGTTCTTCCACCATTCAAGAAATTATCTAAGATAATACGTAAATCTTCATTACTTGTTTGTCTAGCCATAAGTCCAACTTGAGCTAGTCCGCTTATCATTGCACGAATCTTTTTTTGTACAAGTTCAAGATTTCTTTCTTTAAATAAAATGTAATATTCAGTATCAACAACATTATTATGCATAAAAGTATTACCTTTTTGAATATCTTGATTTATTAATTTTCTAACAGCTGGATTAGGTTGATTTTGATATAGTAATTGTAGTTGTGATAGATAAACAGTAATATCAACTGGTCTATCTGCTACTACTAACCAAAATTCATAATCCATTAAGTTATAGAAATTTTTAAGTGCTACTAACACGTTGTTTTGTGATTCAGGGTCTAATATAAAGATATTTCTAGGAGTTATTTTAACTCCACTAACTTTATCTTGGTTTGGAAGAATTATCATTCCATTAGCTATAGATTGAATATTTATCCAATCTTCAGTCCATTTACTTGCGTTCTCTGGTTTCATCAAACATACACCAACCTTTCCATAAATAAATTCTTCTACTTGTAAAGAATTTATATAACTCTATTATTAATTGAAGTACATTATGGTAGTAAGCTACAGGGGCTACCAATAATGAACATATAATTCCAGGTAACACTGATACAACAGCTGCCCAGGTCTGTTCCATGGGCATTACTGCTACTAAAATTAGTGTTGCGGTTACACCAATTCCAAATATAACTAGGTCCATTGGTCTAAATAAACCAAAGATATATTGACCACGCTTAGCATTAGCTGGTATTAAATAACTTCCATTCACTATATATCACACTCTTTCCTTTTTATTTCAAACAAATTCAATTTTAAGGATTATTATTTCCGTTATTTTGTTTTTTAACATTTGGTCTATCTCTTTCAGTTTTATCAAAACGTCTAAAGCCATTAACACCAAGTTCTTTAGGAATTGGTTCATCAGCTACTACACCTCTATTAGCAGCATAGTATTCCAATTTTTGATATCTCTTTTCAAGTTTAGCAGCATTTGTTGCTTCAAAGTTAGCAACATTGTTCCAATCTGAAGCTGACCAACTAGCTATATTATCACTTAAGCCAAATTGTTTCATGGCTTCTGCATAATTAGCTTTGATGTAGTTTTGTTCTGATGCATCAAACGCTGCTCCACCTTTTTCCATAAATTTATTTCTAAATACGGCAGCGTTGGATGCAGCATCTTTAGCATTGTACATAGCAGCTTTAGTATCTTTGACACTCTTTTTAGTAATACCATGAGTAGCAGCATTGGCTTTCATTAATAAGTCGGTTGCTCTTTGAGAAAGAGGTTTACCTCTAGCATTTTTATCACCTGTACGAATTTGAGCAGCAATGTCTCTACCTTTACTCCAAGCAGGACCAGCAGCTTTACCTTGTGCTGCTGCATCAGCAGCTTCATTGGCATAATCACCTGATGCTTTTATTGCTCCAGCTATTCCAGCACCACCAAGTAATGCTCCACCTGCTGCAAGTGCTCCACCCAAGCCTGCACCAAGTCCTTTACTATTTTTAATACCTAGGGCATCAG
>CAKPAQ010000021.1 GCA_934133015.1 uncultured Bacilli bacterium
CTTTATAACAATCAAGTATTTTAACATTATTTTTATTTAATCCTAATTCAATCAAGGGAGTTATATATTTACCGTATTTACTTAAATTAAAAAAAGTTCTAACATTTTTTGATTCCAATTCAATCGGAAAACTCCATGGGATTACAACTACTTTTGTATTATTATTAATTAAATTGGCTATATCATTTTTTATATAGGGAAAACCAATCTTAAAATCGGACATTAATATGCTATACATTTTTTCTTCTCCTTTTTAATTCCATATTAGCATTTTGAAAATTATATTTTTTTGTTAGAACATTTCTTAAATCTTCATTAATATCATTATTACAATTAATTTCATCTAATATTATGTTATAAAATAATTCTTTTTTTTCTACATTCATAGAATTAATATATTTTAATAGTGATTCATCAAAAGCATTGTCTTTTTTTGCCCATTTCAAAACTAATAATGAATATATCTTTAATGAAAGTCTTCTACCTAGCAATTCATCTTGTCTATCACTATATTCTAAATAAGGAGTAGCCAAACAAATTGTATCAGGATTATCATTAAAACATTTTTCAAGCATTCCCACCATATACAATTGATATAATTGCCTATTGCAACACATAACAATTTTTTCCTGATTATCAAACAAACTCAAAAATATTTCCCATAAAAAATCAATATCTAAATTATACTGACTATTATTTATTTCAATTATAATCCCTGTACTTCTTTTTCTAGAAATTATTATATCATTAGTCCCTACAGTATTATCAAAGGTTATTCTATCTTTATTAATAAAATCAGGATAAAATTTCATATTACTTTTATTTACCTTACTAGAATTAAATACCATGACTTTTCTTTCATGTAAATTACATTCTTTTTTACAATGCTTACAATAATATTTACCATCTAAATTATCTATTAAAGAAGAGGCGTAATTAATAGTACTTAAATTTTCTTTATCTATTTCAACTCTTCCGCAATCACAAAGTAAAATACTTTTAATTTTTTCCTCTATATAGCCAGCATTTATTAGGTAATAAACTTTTTCTATTAATTCACTAATATGTTCTTTATCAATCCAATAAAAATCAGGATTAATATTATATTCTTTCATCAATTCAAGAAAACTATTACTTTCTCTATTTTGATATGTACTAAGCAAATTAATCGACATAATAAATTTACAATTCATAGATTTTGCTAAAGACTCTCCTAAAATAGGTGTTGTCATTTTACCTACTGACATTTCAGCATATGGTGCTATAGGAAGTGTTACAATTAATCTATCTCTCATTTCAGCACTCAACCCTCTCACTAGAATAAAACTCTTTTATTTTTCTTTTTGCTTTTGTTGTTTGAGCCTTATCAATCCATTCTTTTCTAGGACCATATGACATAATATCAGTAACTACTCTTACTCTGTCTTTATTATGAAGTACATAATCTGGTTCAACTTGTTTATCATTTACAGTAGCTGATACCATTGTATTTCCTATATCAGAATGTATTTTATAAGCAAAATCAATTACTGTTGATCCTTTAGGAAGTTCTATTATTTCACCCTTTGTAGTATATACATATATCTTATCTGAAAAAAGTTCAGTTTTTACTTGCCAAACAAATTCTTGATTACCCGCAAATACTTTATTTATTTCTACTAAAGAATTAAAAAATTGATATTTATCTCTCAACTCTTTCTGCATAACATCTCTGGCATCACCCTTTTTGATATCCCAATATGTACAAAGTCCAAATGATGCTACTCTATCCATATCAAATGTTCTTATTTGCGTTTGAACAAGTCTATCATCAGGTCCAAATACAGTTGTATGTAAACTTCTATACATATTAGTTTTTGGATTACAGATATAATCTTTAAATTTATCATTTATAGGATGATATTTACTATGGACCATACCTAATGTTAAGTAACAATTCTTAATATCATCTACCATAACTTTTAAAGAAAGCAAATCATGAATATCAGATAATTTATGACCTTCATTTAATCTTTTATATATTCCATAAATATTTTTAGTTCTAACCTTTATTTCATTTGGAATATCATTACTTGATAATATTTCTTGAATTGTTAAAAGCATCTCTTGTAAACATGGTTTACTATCAATTTCTATTTTATATTTTATCTCTTCTAATTTTTTATATTTATCAGGATACAAATATCTAAGCGACAAATCTTCTAATTCACTTTTTATTCTATAAGCCCCTATATAATAAGCAAGTGGAACAAATATATCCATAGTTTCCATAGAATTTTCCTTTTGTTTAAACTCAGACTTATACTCTAACGTTCTCATATTGTGAAGTCTATCTGCAAGTTTTATAATTATAATTCTAACATCTGTAGTAAGTCCTGTAATTATCTTTCTAGTATTAGCCATATTTTGATCAGCTTTAGAAGAAAAATTAAGTTTACTTATTTTAGTAACTCCATCAACAAGGTTAGCAACACTACTATTAAATTGTTCAGCAATTTCTTCTTTTGTAGTATTTGTATCCTCAATAGTATCATGTAAAAGCCCTGCACAAATAGTATCAGCATCAGTATGCATTTCTGACAATATATAAGCAACATTTAAAGGATGCATTATATATGGTTCACCACTTTGCCTAAATTGATTTTTATGTAATTCATCTGCATAACTATATGCTTTTCTAACCATTGTTTTTTCTAAATCTGTATAAAAACTTAAATTATTAATTACATCTTCAATAGATAATTTTTCCATAACTAAACCTCCCACATAACAAAAAGCAGCAAAAATTAATTAATAACTTTTGCCACTTTTAAACATATTTATCTCACTCATTGAAGTGTGCACACATAAACAAAGAATGCCAGATAAGTTTGCTATTCTAGTATTTTTTATTGCTAAATAATTGGTACAATTAGTAAAATTATTCATACTATCCTCCAATGAAATTAATAGAATAGTACTCCTTTTATAATTTTTTGTCAATACTTTTAACTAGTAAATTAAAATAATATCATTATAACAAATATTCAATTCATAAAGTGCACAGTGTTAATGCCACATACATAATTCTTAAAATTTAAAGTTTATTTTTTCTATTAATATTGATATTTCTTTATCATAAAATGTTATTTTATCTATTGTATCTTTATTATATATTTTATATTTTTCATCATCATCTAGAAAGAATTTATAATGTAGTAAATAAGAACAAAATTTTGCTTTTTTATTTATATTAAATGGATAATAAAAGTGATCGTTAGCAAAAACTTCTCTGCCTGTATATTTTATTAGTGGTATTTTTTGAAGACTAGGATTAATTCCAAATATACGTGAACGTGGTCCTCCATAAAATCTTTGCCCATATGCTACTGAAGAAGTACTTTTATATGTGTTTTTATCAACATATTTATAATCATCTATACTACCTTTATATAGTTTTTTATCAGTATATACATCAAGCATTAGTGCTTTAACACAAGTTAATTTTTCTGTTTCAATAAATTTATCTATTTTAATATTTTTGTAATTTTTATAAATAAATACTTCATCTGAATCAACTGTTAAATATATATTTCCTATCCCATAATGTTCAAATATTACTTGTTTCCAACCACACATATTGTAACAATTATATTTAGCATTTAATTTCCAAAAAGATATATTTGCTTTTTTCGTATATTCATTTAATATTTTATTTGTATTATCACTGGAATTATTATCGACAAGTACAAAATTCTTAATCCCTATATTTAAATAATGATTAATCCAAAAATCAGCAAAATTTTCAAAATCACTATAAAAACAAATTAAAATAATATTACCATCAAAAGTTGGATTTGTTATTTGAATTAATTCATTTGTATTAAATCCTTCTACATATTTATTAAAGACCTGATCAGTAAATTCAATATTATTAAACTCATTTTTAGCTAATTTTAATAAACTTGTCTTTAACAAAGGATTAGTATTTAATTTTTTTATTTGTGCTACTCTTTTATTTACTTTCTCTGTTTTTATATTTTTTAATTTTTTAATATGATCAAATAATGGCTTAAAATTAACATCATTAAACACTTCCATTTTGCCAGTTTGAATATGCGGTGTTTTTATTTTTAATATTCTTTTCATATATGAAGTAATAGAGCCATGAGTTACTATCATTATAGTATTGTCTTTAAAATTTGTTTGATATATATCTTTTAAAAACAAACACAACCTATTTTCAATATCATAATTATTTTCACCATACTCACCTAGTCTAATAAAGTAATCACCATTCATTTGTTTAACTCTGGTATTGTCTAAATCAACATTATTTTCTTTATGAGTATATTTACCATGATATATTTCACGTATTCTATTATCAATTACTACCTCAGTTCTTGGATATAACTCATTTACATAATGAGCTGTTTCAATAGTTCTTGGTAATGGTGATACATATATTTTATCAATATTATCAGGTAACGATTTAATCGAATCTTTTACTGTAGCTATACCATTATCTGTTAAAGTAGACCAATAAATTTCTCTATCTGAAAATAAGCTCTTAACATTATCAAGTGCTTCACCATGCCTTAAAAATATTATATTCATTTTACATTCTCCAATTAATAATTTAAAATAATGAATTATCTCTTAGGACAAACATTTCTACTTTTAATCAATATTCTATAATTATCTGTATCTAATAAAACATTTCTTTTTGCATAATTAAATAATGTTTGTACCTTTTTAAGTTTTATCTGTTTATCTGAAAAGTCATCACAAATCGCATCTAAATACATTTCAACAAATTCAGCTTCAGGTATATCACTTTTATAAAAGGAATTTCTATAATCTTCATCCGTATAAACCCGAAACACTTTAGAAGTTTGAACTTCAGGTAGCCCATTTAATCTATGATAAAACTTTCTAATTTTTTCAATTGTCAAATGATATAAATGATTAAAATATGGATTATCATCTAAAGCATATTTTTCTAATTTTTCCATTCTATTATTCAAAATAGAAACATATTCTCTAGCATCTTCTGTTTCTAGTGGTGGCAAAGGATTAGAAAACACACTATATGCATGTTGCTGTAATTTTTGTAAGTCGCCTGTCTTATCAAATATTATTCTAGATGTACCAATAATTGAAAGCAAGGCATTGTTTTGATTATTAAAATCATGGTCTATTGTTAAATATATATCATTAATAGGCTTTTCAAAATACTCTATCCTCACTCCATCAATATATTTATTACCTCTAATTAAATGTTCTGGATCCATATCATCAAACACAATTTGTAAATCTATATCAGAATTTTCATTATTATAACCAGTCAAAAAGCTCCCATAGAAAAAACATCCTAAAACATGTTCATTTTCTACATATTTCATTTCTTTAATAAATTTAAATATAATCATGTTAATATCTTTTTTACTCATAATATCACCAAAAACAATTAACTAATATTGTAAACTAATCTTTATAGTTTAACAATGATAATTTTAATTCATCATATATTTTAGTATCAAGTTTTGCTTTTTTCTTTAATTTTTCAAATTCACTTTCTAAAAGTATAAACTCTTCTTTTGCGCTCATCGCATGATCTGATATACATATTTTACCTATAAAATTAGAAAACATAAATCTATACTTATATCTTTACCATCTACTCTTCAATTTCAATCTTATTCAAACAAATAGAATTTATATATCCATCATATTTTTTACCTGCTGCCATAAAGAACGCAAATAATATATTTTTGTTTTTAATACTAGCATATTTTTCTACAGATATATTGTTCCCAACAAATATTATATTTCTACTTTTATTTTTTTCTATTATTGGAACTATACTATCTAAAGCTGAAAATCTTGAAACTATAAATATACAATCATAAATATCATTTTCATTTAAATTTTCTATCACATTGAAGTGATCTACTGTTTTTTTCCTAGTTTATGTTTTATAATAGGTCCATTGCTTTTTAAATTTTCATAGGTTTTGTTTCTTGCTAAAATAGTTACTTCATTACCTTTTTTAATAGAATGTGCCAAATTAGATCCAAGCACACCAGCTCCAATAATCAATATTCTATACTTATTCAACCCTTTACACATCATTTAATTTCAACAACTATTATAACACAAAAAATTCTTGAGTACTATTCAATACAAATATTAATATTCCTTTATTATAAGACATTTTTCTAATTCATCTGTGTTACTTCCAACAAATATTTTTAAAAAAATTATGAATGTTGACATAATTTTTATTTTTCTACACCTTTTAAATATAGTTTTTTAGAAAATCCACCCCTTTTGATTTTCTTCCTTTCTTTTGCTTCTAGTATATCTTCTAAAGTTCTATTATATAATGCAGCAATTGATTCCATTACTTCTAACATATCAGCAAGTTCTTCAATGACATTTTCTTCATCTGCATCTATTACTTCATGATATTCTTCATTTAGTTTCTTGATTAGTTCTTCATTGTATTCTACATCATCAAGTATTCTAACGATTGTTTTTTCACCATTACATTCTATTATTTCTGGTATTTTATCTCTTACTAGTTTATTATATTTTGGCATATTATTTCTCCTTAAATTCACACTTATATTTATCAAAGAATTATTTATATATTTTTAATGTAAAACTTTTTGAATAAAGCATACCTTAACCAGTATCATTGTATTACGCGAAACATTAGTCCGTCAATGTGAACATTATTTATAGTTAGTACTATCTTACAACATCAGTTAGTTGCTAAATACTAATTTTAATGATAAAATACATCATATAATCCGATTAATTAACAATATCGATAATCAATCTATAGATCTTAAGAAAGAAGTGACATTTATGTTAAACATAGAAAATATATATAAAGAAACAAAATATTTAGACGATTTATTTTCATTACAATTTGATATCAAATCTCCTGAAATTATAAAAAAATATAAACTTGAATTATTGGTAGAATTTGGAGAACTAGCTAACGAAACAAGATGTTTTAAATTTTGGTCAAAAAATCAAACTGGTGAAAAAAATCGTATATTAGAAGAATATATTGATTGTTTATTTATGATATTATATTTTTGTAACATTGCAAATGTATCTTTAAGGGAAAATTTTTCTGCAACAAGTAACAAGGATATTATAGAAACATTTCTGACGCTTTATAAATTAGGAAATGATTTAACCCAAAAACTTGAAAAAGAAACTGTAAAAAAATTATTAGTAGAAATACTATATCTTTCACAATTGCTTGGATTCACATTAGAAGATTTAACAGATGAAACGAAACGAAAAAGCCAAATTATCCAAAAAAGATTAAAAAGTAATTATTAAATGTATCGGTTTTTATAAGAAAAAAAGAGCCTTTTGGCTCTTTTAATATTTTATTATTTCACGCTTTTGTGTTCTATTTTTCATTTGCTTTAATTGCAGCTTGAGCAGCAGCAAGTCTAGCTACTGGAACTCTAAATGGAGAACATGAAACATAATCAAGTCCAACATTATGGTAGAACTCAATTGACTTAGGATCTCCACCAGTTTCACCACATACACCTAAATGAATGTCAGGTCTAGTAGCTTTACCTAATTTAACAGCTGTTTCAATAAGTTTACCAACTCCGATTTGGTCAAGAGTCTTAAATGGATCTTCTTCATAAATCTTTTTATCATAATATGAAGGCAAGAATTTTCCAGCATCATCTCTTGAGAAACCAAATGTCATTTGTGTTAAATCATTAGTACCAAATGAGAAGAATTCTGCTTCTTTAGCTATTTCATCAGCAGTTAATGCAGCTCTTGGAATTTCAATCATAGTACCAACCATATATTTAAGTTCAACACCAGCATTTTTAATTTCTTCATCAGCTGTTTCAACAACTACTTCTTTAACGTATTTTAATTCTTTTACTTCTCCAACAAGTGGAATCATAATTTCAGGAACAACATTCCAATCCGGATGTTTCTTTTTAGTATTAATCGCAGCTCTAATAACAGCTTTTGTTTGCATTCTAGCAATTTCTGGATAAGTAACTGCTAAACGACATCCTCTATGTCCCATCATAGGGTTAAATTCATGAAGTGCAGCAATTATTTCTTTAATTCTTTCTACTGACTTACCTTGACTATCAGCAAGTTTCTTAATATCAGCTTCTTCTGTAGGAACGAATTCATGTAGAGGTGGATCCAAATATCTAATAACAACTGAATCACCTTCAAGTGCTTCATATAATTGCTCAAAATCATTTTGTTGGTAAGGTAAAATCTTTTCAAGTGCAGTTTCTCTTTCTTCAAGTGTATCAGCACAAATCATTTCTCTAAATGCTGCAATTCTATCTGCTTCAAAGAACATGTGTTCAGTACGGCAAAGACCAATACCTTCTGCACCAAGTTCATGAGCTTTTTTAGCATCTCTTGGAGTATCTGCATTAGTTCTAACTCTTAGTTTTCTGAACTTATCTGCCCAAGACATAACACGTTCAAACTCACCTACTATAGTAGCATCAACTGTAGGAATAATTCCATCATAAATACATCCTGTAGTACCATCAATTGAAATATAATCTCCTTCATGGAAAGTCTTACCAGCTAAAGTGAATTTCTTATTTTCTTCATCCATAGCTATATCTCCACATCCAGATACACAGCAAGTTCCCATACCACGAGCAACTACTGCAGCATGGCTAGTCATACCACCACGAACTGTCAAAATACCTTGACTAGCTTTCATACCAGTGATATCTTCTGGAGAAGTTTCAAGTCTAACTAATACAACTTTTTCTCCTCTTTCTTTCCAATTAACTGCATCTTCTGCAGAGAATACTATTTTACCACAAGCAGCACCAGGAGATGCACCTAAACCTTTACCAATTGGTTTTACTTCTTTTAATTTTTCTGAATCAAATTGTGGGTGAAGTAATGTATCTAAGTTACGAGGATCAATCATTGCAACAGCTTCTTCTTCAGTACGCATTCCTTCATCTACTAAATCACAAGCAATTTTTAAAGCTGCCTTAGCAGTACGTTTTCCATTTCTTGTTTGTAACATATAAAGTTTACCATGTTCAACAGTAAATTCCATATCTTGCATATCTCTATAATGACTTTCAAGAGTTGCACAAACTTCTTTAAATTGTTTAAATGCTTCTGGGAATTTTTCTTCCATTTCAGAAATATGCATTGGTGTTCTAACCCCAGCAACAACGTCTTCACCTTGAGCATTAGTTAAGAATTCTCCAAACAATCCTTTTTCTCCAGTTGCTGGATCACGAGTAAATGCAACACCTGTACCACAATCATCACCCATATTACCGAATGCCATTGATTGTACATTTACTGCAGTTCCCCATGAATAAGGAATATCATTGTCTCTTCTATATACATTAGCTCTTGGATTATCCCATGATCTAAATACTGCTTTAATAGCTCCCATTAATTGTTCTTTTGGATCATCTGGGAAATCTGAACCAATCTTATTTTTATATTCAACCTTAAATTGATTAGCTAACTCTTGTAAATCTTCAGCAGTTAATTCTACATCTAACTTAACATTTTTCTTAGCTTTCATTTGATCTATTAATTCTTCAAAGTATTTCTTTCCAACTTCCATTACTACATCAGAATACATTTGAATAAATCTTCTATAACAATCCCAAGCCCAACGAGGATTGTTTGACTTTTCTGCAAGTACTTTAACAACTTCTTCATTTAAACCTAAATTCAAAATTGTATCCATCATACCTGGCATTGAAG
>CAKPAQ010000022.1 GCA_934133015.1 uncultured Bacilli bacterium
GTTGATAACTATGATGGTAAGATGGATGTAAACAAAGTAGAAATTGATACAAGTAAGGTTAATGTTAACAAAGTAGGTACCTACCAAGTTACTTATAAAATTAAAGATAAACTTAATAATCAAACCAAAGTAACAAGAACTGTAATAGTAGCTAAAAACTTAACTGAAATTGCTAAACAAAAAACTGATGATTCTAACTACTATAAAGGTCAAATAGAAGATAATTATGTATTATTTTCTGGTATGTTGTGGCAAATAATAAATGTTAATGAAGATGGAACTATAAAACTAATAAGTGCTGATATTGTTAGTAACTTGCGTTATACTGGTAATAGTTATAAAGATTCTAATATCGATATATGGCTTAATAAAGTCTTTCTACCAAGTATATCAAGTAGTAAATATCTAGTTGATACCACATACTGTGTAGGTAATATTCCAAGTTTATATGATTTAAATAATATTTGTAGTGAAACTATCAAAGCTAAAGTTGGGATATTATCACTTGATGAATACAACAAGACATTAGTTGATGGTTACAGTTCATTAAACAATAAAAATACTACTTATATTACTTTAGCTAATAAAGTAAATGGCCAAACCCTAACTGTTGATCAATATCGTCAACTATCAACAATAGATGAAGAAAAAGTACCGCCAATCAAACCAGTAA
Organism: uncultured Bacilli bacterium; assembly: GCA_934133015.1. Classification (GTDB taxonomy): domain Bacteria; phylum Bacillota_I; class Bacilli_A; order RF39; family UBA660; genus Alloscybalousia. The sequence goes on from CAKPAQ010000022.1 coordinate 674, forward strand.
TTACTATTAAAGCTAATGTCTATATAACATCTGGTGAAGGTAGTAAAAGTAATCCTTATAAACTAGAAGATTATAGTTATGCTAAAGAACATGATAAAATAAACACTAGAATAATAGGTGAATATTTCAATTATTCTGGTATGACTTTTAGAGTTACAGGTTTAGATAGTAAAAACAATGTTAAGGCTATTATGGCTACAACTTTCATGAACAATTCTACTAATAATCCCCTAGAAGTATCTATTACTGGACTTGAACATTACTCATACAATGTTAAAGATGAAAATAATCCTGGTTATATATTAAATAATATCTTAATTGATTATATCGATGAAAGTAATTTAATATCAGCTGAATATAAACTTATAACTAATAGTAAAGATACTACTTATGATAAGTTTAAAACTGAAAAAGTAACAGCTAAATTAATGCTTGCATCAACTACAGATTTATTTTCTGGTTTAAATATTAATTTAGATAATAGTACTAAAAAAATCCAATTATTTGCGGATAAAACTGATACAGCTGATACCTTAATTATGCTTAATGTTTTAAATGGTGTAGGCTATCAATTACCAATAATATCTTATAGTAATTATGCGGTTAAAGCTTTAACTGTTTTCAATGGTAATTTAAAAATAAAATCAGGTAAAGGAACTTACAATAATCCATATATATTGAAGTAGAGGTAATTATGAAAAAGAAAAATAAAAAAATAAAATTAATAACAATTTTCCTATCTATACTATTAATAATAGGTTTACTTATATTAATAATTTATAATCTAACTACTAATAAAACTCAAAAAGTTGAAAAGATGAATTTATCATTTGAAAATAGAGTAACTGATTTAGCAAACTATAGCTACAAAGACTATCTAACAGTAGGTTGGCTACAAGTACAAGGCACTAACATTGATTATCCTATTTTAGATAGTACTGCATCTAATGATGATCCAACCGCTCAAAATTATGGTTGGCGCAGTCCTTATTATGAAACTGGTAAAAATAGAGAAGTATTACTTGGTCATAATATTTTAAATGTTTCATCAACCCCATTAAGAGATATGGCTATTTTAAATAACTTTGAAGGTTTAATGGCCTTTACATATGATGATTTTGCTAGTGACAATTTATATATAAGTTATACTAAAGGTAATGATACTGAACTTTATAAAATATACGCCATAGGTTTCTATGATTATAATACTGATAGTTCTGAAGGCTTTTCTAATAGTGATGAAGTAAAGAAATATATATCAAAAGTAAGAAAAAATAGTATTTATGATTATGATGTTGATGTTAATGAAAAAGATACTATCATAACTTTAAAAACTTGTACTAGATATTTTGGTTCAAAAGAAAAACAAGAACTATATATAGATGCTAGAAAAGTAAGAACTAACGAGGATATAACTAAATATCAAGTAAAAACAAATGATAACTATAAAATGCTAACTAAAGGCATTTCACAAGAAAATGGCTAAAAAGTATTAAAAAAAATAATAAGTTATGTTATAATTAACTATAATAGTGAGGTGTAAATAAGATGAAGCATAAAATAAGTAGAATATCATATTTATTAATGTTTATAGTCATACTGACATCAGGAAACTTTCAAGTAAAGGCAGCTGAATCAGTAGAAAATAAAATGATATGTCTACCTAATCGTAACTTATATAACATTAGTTGGGACAAAAATAAAAACAGTATGGTTAATGAAAATATTGTTGGTAGTCTAACTCAAGAAATTATAGATACTGGTTATATTAGTCATCCTGCTGGCATAAGTGATAGTGAAAAAGAAAAATATAAAATAACCCCAACGTTATTATCAACTAGCTGTTACTTAAATAATGGTGAAATTGGAGTTTGTCCTTCTAATAGTGAAAAAGCAAGCTACAATGTCAGTAGACTTATCGAAGTAAATGATAATAGTAAATATAAATATATTGATTATGTCTTAAATCTTAACAATGGGACCTTTGATATTAAAATCAAAGACTTATATAAAGGAAAGTTAAAGGTAAGGGCAGTTAGAGATGGAGCTCCTAATAATGATTATGGAGTAAACTCAGCTACTAGTTATAATGATTTTATTTCTAAGCAAGGTGATTACTTTGTAGTTAAAAACGCTAGACCTTCTACTTTTGATGGAACTAAGATAAACCAATCTAAGATTAAGTTAGAATTTTATGTTAATGATTCTTCATCTAAATGTAATAACTCATATGTAGCTTCGCTTGATTTAATTGTAAGTACGCTTGATGATTCTATAAAGGTAGATAACCCAGCTAAAAATGATGCAAGCTATGGATGTTCAAATATATATAGTTATATAAATGCTCTTATTAATATGGGAATTGTTCAAGATAAATCTGAAGAATTAAATGTTCTTAAATACAATTATGCTTCTATGTGTTATAACGATAAAATTAGTTATGGTGATTATAAAAATTTAAGAAGTAAAATTGAACAACAATTAAATGATCTTAAAACATTAATTAGTGTTGGAACTGATAGTGGAACTTCTAGTATTACTGGTAGTGGTAATGTTGTATGTAATAATAAAGAAGAAAATGGTGAAAGAGTAGTAGTAGCTATGGGTGGTAGTTATTGGAACCTAGTTTGTAAAGAAAAATATAGTACACAAGGTGATACTGCTAAATTAGTATATGCTGGTGCTGGATTCAGTTATTATGGAATCTTTAAAGCTACTAAAACTTGTACCTTAACACAAACCGCTCAAGTAGTGTTAAGACCACAATGTGTATATAGTTGTGAAACAATGTGTTCATATGATGAAAAAGCAGGACGTGTTACTGGAAAAGACTCAGCTGGTCCTAATGAAGATTTTGATAGTTGTATCAATACTTGTGATAATGGAAAATATACGCAAGAATGTATTAATACATGTTATAGTAAAGTATATGGTAATAATAGAGAATTACCTAAATTAGATAGTAAAAACAAAACACTTTCTTTCTTAGATGATAATTATGAAATTCAAAAAATTGATAATACTTATACAGTACCAAGTTCAGCTGGTGGAACATTCTTATATTGGGATACTGATGCTGCTGGTAACCCTAAAGCAATGTATAGAGTAGATGTGCCAACAAAACATTGTGGAACAGTTGGTGTTACTTTCTCAAGCTATTGCGATAATCACAATGGTGAATGTACTATTTATGAAAGTGTTGGACCTTCAGGATGCGTAGATAATCCGCAGGCATTATATGCCAGTGAATTAAATGCTTCATTAAGCGAATTTAGCTCAATGCTTGAAAAGATGAATGCTGAAATACCTGGTGGTGATTATAAAATTCAAATTGCTGACTCTTATTTAAATAATAAAGGAAATGCTTACGTTTATGAATTATCAACTGCTAATCAAGAAAATGTTATAGTAAGTAACAGTGGTGATTGGAGTTGCCCAGGTGGTAATAGAAGTTGGACTTTTGGTTCACAAGGAGAAAGTGCTTCAGCTTGTCAACAAAGTAAAGTTACTAAAACAGTTCAAGTTAGCTTGCCAGCTGCTTATTTAAGTAAAAAAACAGGTTTAGCAATGTATGAAGTAAAAAGTGGTCGATATGCTCAATTTTATGCTAAAACACCTTCAACTAGATTAGAAGCTGTTAAAAACTTTAATATTAAAGATGTTTATTCAGCTGGAAATAAATATTATACTAACATCTTAAGTGACAATGTAAATGTTAATGTACCAAGTGATAAGACTAGTCCAGTTACCTTAGTAGGAGCAAGTACTGCCTTTGCTGGTAAAAAAGCAGGCATTAATGTTTATGTATCTAACTTTGGTACTGGTAGTAAATATAATAATAGTATAAAATGCTACTACGGAGTTTATAATTCAACAGTTGATAAAGATGATGATGATTCTAATGGTGGCGGAGGTAAAAAGCCAAGTAATGGTGGTGGTGGAATAACTATCATTTATAGACCAATTGACTTAAATGATAATTTCCCAAATAATCGTAATCCAAGATGGAATTGGACAAGCGGTGCGACAAGTATGAATGACAAATTCTTAAATTATAATGTCAATCCCGTAAAAACTAATCAAGATATAGAAAATAAAGGTTATACTATTTATACTGATTCTAATGAAATCGATTATGATATTACCTTAACACCAGAAAATATAATGGCAATTCGTTCTTATAATAAAAATGTAGATGATTATAATCAAGATGGTTACACTAATTATTTAGACTATGATCTAAGTTGTTATTCAAGAAAAAATCGTGATATATGTACAAGCAAATTCTTAGACAATGAAAAATATGTTAAATTCAATAATGTAAGTAATACAGAACGTCAAGATATGGCTAAATGTAACAATACTTATAATAAAGCTTGCGTTGATTAGAGGTGAAAAATTATGAGTAAAGGAATGGTAATAGTAGGAGTTATAATTCTTGGAGTGTTAACTCTAGCTTGTGTTAACCTCGTACAGAATTATCAATCAGGAAATGAACTTGATTATTATTTATTAGAAGAAACAACTGAAGCAGCTATGTTAGATGCAGTTGATTATGCTTATTACAGAAATAGTGGTGGCATTGTTAGAGTAGATAGAGAAAAATTCTTAGAAAGTTTTGTAAGAAGATTTGCTCAATCTGTAGAAGCGACTAAAACTTATAATATTAAAATCATCGATTTTAATGAAACACCACCTAAAGTAAGTATTAGAGTTGGAACCAATACAGTAGCCTCTGTTGCAGGAGAAGACTTTGATATAGTAAATTCAATCGACGCAATACTTGAAACAAAATATGAAGAAAAGCGTACATTAGACGAAGCAAGTGCTAGCTAAAAAGAAAGGGGAAAAAGAAAATGAATAATTTATCATTAAAATTAAAAGGCTTTTTAACAAATAAAAATACCGTAACAATTGTACTTGTAGTTATTGGAATTTTTGTATTATGGTTTGGTTATAATTATCGAATTAATCAAAAAACCAATCCAACATCTGTACCTTATGCTAGAGTTAATATACCACAACGTACTTTAATTACTAGTGATATGGTTGGAACTGTTGATGTTCCTATGGCAATGATAAAAGGAAATGTCATTACCGATACAAAACAAATAATAAACAAATATACTAATGCAGATACTGCTATCCCAGAAGGAAGCTTATTCTACACAAGAGCAGTAGTAGAAAAAAGTGATCTACGTGATTCAATCATCTACGATTATCCTGCTGATCAAGGATATACTTTAGTTAACTTATCTGTTACAACTGATACAACATATGGTAATAAAATGTATCCAGGAAACTACATTGATATCTATATAAAAGCAGTAAATAAAATCGATGAAAATAATATGACTAGTGAAACAAAAGATAAAATCATGGTAGGGAAACTTATCAAAAATGTCAAAATACTTGCGACATTAGATTCTAATGGAGACGATGTATTTGAAGATTTAGATAATGTTAAAACTCCATCTCAATTGATATTTGCTGTTCCTGAAGAATATCACATCCTATTAAGAAAAGCTATGTATCTAAGAACTTATGAAGTAACTATTATTCCAGTACCAACTAATGAATCATTAAAAGAAGAGCCTGGTGAAGTAAGTATTAGTAATGAAAAATTAAAGAACTTCATAAATAGTGTAACTGAATTTACTGATGCTGATCTTAATGATGATACACCATTAACAACAGATCCAAACGCTCAACAATAAAAATAAAAGAATAAAGAATAAATAGGAGGGGTCCTAATGAATGACAATTTGTTTGCTCAACTTGATTTTGGAGCATTTAAAGAATATATAGATAATGATGATATAACCGATATTTCTTACTCTAATAATGGTCAAATTTGGTTACGTTCATTAACTCAAGGATCATATCGAGTAGAAAATCCTAATATAAATAATGCTGTTGTTGAAAAGTTAGCATTCCAATGTTCCAATGTCATGGGGACTACCTTCAATAATGCTAGTCCATTTCTAGATGCTGAAAGTCCAGAATTACGTTTAAACTTCGTTCATGAATCTATCGCTACTACTGGTATAGCTTTGGTTATTCGTAAAACACCAGCTAAAATCCGTTTAAAAGAAGAAACATTATTAAAAGAAGATTATGTTACTAAAGATATTCATGACTTTTTAATTAAATGTGTTCTTGGACATTGTAACATAATGGTTTGTGGAGAAACTGGTAGTGGTAAAACTGAGTTTGTAAAATACTTAGCTAGTCATACTAGAGAAAATGAAAAGATTATTACTATTGAGGATACTCTTGAACTTCACTTAGATAAGATTTATCCTCATCGTGATATAGTAGCAATGAAAACAAATAATATTGCATCATACTCTGATGTACTTGTTACTTGTATGAGACAAAATCCTAAATGGATTCTATTATCCGAAGTTCGTAGTGCTGAAGCTGTAAGTGCTGTTCGTAACTCTATATCATCAGGACATAATATCTTATCAACTATCCACTCTGATAAAGCTAGCGCTATTCCACATCGTATGTATGCCCTTATGGAAAGTGAACTTGATGTTGATCAATTCTTAAATACCATTTATAGATATGTTCAATTAGGAGTTCACATAAAAGCTTATTATAGTAAAAAGTATGGTAAATTCCATCGTGAAATTGATGAAATTACCGAGTTCTACATAGATGATGATAATAAGCCAGTATATAATGTTATATATCAAAAATTAATGGATGGTACTATCAAAAAGAAAAATCCAAGTGACCATCTAATTGAATCACTACGTAATCAAAATGTTGATTTAGAGGATACTAATTTTGAATTAGTGGATGAAGAAACACCTACTGATAATGGTATTTCAATAGATGATGTAATGAATGGTAATGATAATGTTAAACCTCAAGAAGAACCAAAACAAGAAGAGACAGTAGTAACTAATCCTGCTATCCCAACTCCTATAGTACCTAATAATAGTTTAAATGATAATACTAATCAACCATCAACCATTCAAGTTCCAAATAAACAGCCAGATGTTCAAGTAAATGTTAATAATCCATCAATATTAACTAATCAGATAGAACCAACTAATGTTAGAAATGAACAACCAAGATTCTTTAATTTTAATATAGATAAATAATATAGAAGAGGTGACTAATATGGAATTAATAATTCTATTAGTTATTGCCATATTTATTGTTTTATATAGACAATATCGTGGGCAAAACGTATACAAATTTATTACTAATCAAGTAGAAGGTGTCTACAATAAATTTGCACCTTACTCATTCAAAGTAGTAAGAGAAAAAACTAAAGAATTAGGACAAGAATATACAGCTAAACAGTATACAACTCAAATTATCGTTTTTGCTGTTTTTGCTGGAGTAGTTTCTTATTTATACTTTTATAATTTACTTATCTCCATTTTTTACATAATCTTAGCTATTTCAATAATTCCATATTTAGCATACCTTAGATGTAAAAGAGTATATAGTGAATTTATATTTGAACAAGTACAAATATATACTACCAACACCATTATGGAGTTTGCGACAACTCAAAGTTTTGTTAAAGCTCTAGAAGGAGTAGTCGCATCAGGTGTATTAGAAGAACCAATTCTAGGTGATGTTAATCTAATGATAACAATGGCTTATCAAAATGGTTCAATTGATGAATCAGTTCAATTTATGAGTAGTAAGTATCCCTATTACATAGTAAAAAATATGCATCAATTATTCTTGCAGATCACTAAAGAGGGTGCAAGAGATTCTGGTGAATCACTAGACAACATGCAGTTAGATATCGATATGTTAGTTGAAAGTGTATATCGTGATCGTATGGAAAGAGCAACTTTCCATAAAGGCTTCTTAAAATATGGCATAATGCTTTACTTATTAGTTATGTTAATACAATACTTATTAGGTAGAGAAACTTATATTCAATTATTAGATAATATTTTTGTAAAAATAATCTTGCATGGAATTATCTTAATTAACAGTTATTTTCTTCTAAAAGGAGAAAAATTCTATAACGAGAATGTAGGTGCTGAATAGATGGAAATATTTATTATTGGAGCTATAATAATATTTATACTTTTATATAATCAAACTATAAGTAGTAAAAAGTTTATTCAAGATAATCAAATATTATTTAGTAAATTAAAAGAAGAAGATTGGGATTTCCTAGTGGCAGCTAAATATGGAGAAAAAGCTGATCCTAATGCTTTATTTGAAAAAAGAATAAAGATGGCTGGTATAGCGATAGTAGTGTTCTTATTTATTTTCTTAGCTAATTTATCATTAATTAATATTGTTTTATCTATAGTAATAGGTTACTTTGTATTTAAAATAGATTATAGTAATTTAAAGAAATATTATAAAAAACACTTACATGATATTGATGTAATGTTACCTTATTATTTAAAGGGTTTAGAGATATTGGTACAACATTATACAGTACCTGTAGCTATAGCTAAATCAATTGATGAGGCACCTGAAGTATTTAAACCTGGTTTAAGGGAATTAATAACTAAGATTGATGCAGGAGATTCTAGTATTCAACCTTATATGGATTTTGCTAATCAATATCCAGTTAGAGATTCAATGCGAATGATGAGATTGTTATATCGTTTAGGTTTAGGAGCACAGGAAAGAAAACAAGAGAGATTATTAATGTTTTCTAGAACTGTATCTAATTTACAAGCAAAGGCAAGAGATCAAAAATATAAAGAAAGACTTAACTATATGGAAGGTCAGACTATGACCATGTTAGTAGCAACAGGTGCTGGTGTAATGGTACTTATTCTAATAGCTATGATTTTCATGTTCTCAGCGCTATAGAATTAAAAAGTAGTAGTATAGCTAGAAAGAGGAAATGTTTATGAAAAACAATAAAAAGAAAATCTTAATTTTATCAATAATTGGACTAATTGGTTTGATAATAGTAACCATAGGAATAACGTACGCAGTATTTACTTATACAAAATTAGGAACAACTGATAATACAGTAACTACTGGTACATTAAAGTTTTTATATACTGAAAATACAGGAGTAAAAACAGGAATACAATTAACTAATGCTTTACCAATATC
>CAKPAQ010000023.1 GCA_934133015.1 uncultured Bacilli bacterium
AAAGATACCGATGATTATGAAAAGATATCTAAATATACAGGTTTATCAATTGAAAGTATAAAAAAATTAATATAAGAAGAACATGTTTCTTCTTTTTAGTTGCTTATTTTTTTACTTAACATATCTTAATATAGGTGAAATTATGAAAATTGACTTTATAGATGATGATAATTTAATAGTATATTACATATCAGACGAGTCTTTCGATAATGAAAAATATATTCAATTATTTATAAAAATGTTAGATAAAAAATTACGTAAACAATATGATTATGATTTTAGAGGGTATTATAATGTTGATATATATAGAAGTGGTAATACTAATATTTTAGAATTTGAACGTGAAAGTGATTATGGAAAAGCTGATTTTGATATCACAGTTTATTTAAATAGTACTATATTATTTGAATTTGAAGACGAAGATTATTATAAAGGAAATAAGCTCTTTTTTAATAATAAATATTATGTTAGTTCTGATATGGTTGATGAACGAATAGACTTATTTGAATTTGGAGATATTATCTATGGTAAAGAAGCCTTACATATTGTTGATTGTGGTGTACCTATATGTAAAAAATAAACTAGTTTTTTTTATAAATATATGTTAGAATAAGGTGAGTTTGTAGGAGGGGTGTCTATGACAATACCTGTTGTTGCGCTTGTTGGGCGTCCAAATGTAGGAAAAAGTACACTATTTAATAAACTGGTTGGTAGTAAAGTATCTATTATTGAGGATACTCCTGGTGTTACTAGAGATAGAATTTATAGTGAGGTTACTTATAATAATTATCGCTTTAATCTAATTGATACTGGTGGGATTGACGTTAGTCAAGAACTATTTAATGATGAAATAAAGATTCAAGCAAGTATTGCAATTGAAGAAGCTGATGTTGTTGTTTTTATAGTTGATGGAAAAGAAGGATTAACTACTAATGACATGGTTGTTCGAGATATGCTTAGAAAAAGTAAAAGACGTGTTATTGTCGCAATAAACAAAATTGATAGTAAAGATAGTCAAAATCATATGTATGATTTTTATGAATTAGGCTTTGATAGTTATATTCCTATTAGTGCAGAACACAATACTGGTATTTATGAATTATTAGATGAAATAACTAAAGATTTTTCTGAATATACTGATGTTGTTGAAGATAATAGATTGAAATTCTGTGTAATTGGTAGACCTAATGTAGGAAAAAGTAGTTTAATTAATGCCTTATTAAATGAAGAACGTGTTATTGTATCAAATGAAGCAGGTACTACTAGAGATGCGATTGACTCTGTTATGAAGTATAATGGGGAAGAGTTTGTTTTAATTGATACAGCAGGAATGCGTAAAAAGGGAAAAGTATTTGAAAGTGTTGAAAAATATAGTTTACTTCGTAGTTTAAAAGCAATAGATAGAAGTGATTTATGTTTATTAGTAATCAATGCTGAAGAGGGAATTATTGAACATGATAAACATATAGCGGGTTATGCTTTAGAAAAAGGTAAGGGATTAATTATCGTAGTTAATAAATGGGATACAGTCTCAAATCCTAATATTAAAGAATATACTCAGTTAGTTAGAAATGAATTTCAATTTTTAAATTATGCTCCTATTGTATTTTTATCAGCTTTGACTAAAAAAAGACTTCATACATTAATGCCTGAAGTTTTAAAAGTTAGTGAAAATATTAAACGTGAGATTAAAACTAGTGTTTTGAATGATGTAGTAATGGATGCTTATTCATTAAACTTACCACCTTCTTATAAAGGTAAAAGACTTAAAATTTATTTTGTTAATCAAGCTGGTACTAAGCCACCTAAATTTGTATTTCATGTGAATAATAAAGGATTAGTTCATTTTTCTTATGAAAGATATTTAGAAAATAAATTAAGAGAAAACTTTGATTTTGAAGGAACACCTATTACTATTCAATTTAAAAATAGAGGAGAAGAATAATGACTAAAGCTTCTAGTAATGATTTATTTGAAAAAAGAAAAATTTTAATAATAGATTATATTTCACAAATATTAGTATATGGTTCAAATACACCAGGTATTATAAGTTTTAATACTCATGCTTTTGATGATGGAAAATATATGATTATGACAGTAAGTGTTGTTAAAAATAGTTATTTTAGATGGCATGACTTAGGAATAAAATCTGTTGATAGTTTAAAATTTTATAAATTCATTTTTAATAGTATCGTAGAAAAATTTGAAAAATTTAATATAACTTTGTCTGATAATAAAGTTGTTATTAAAAGTGATGTCAATAATAATACAATATCTGTTTCTTTTTCATTAACTAAAAAGTCAGAAAAGACTTGGTTTGACAAAATTAAGTGTCAACTTTAACTTATTTTTTCTTTTCTTTTGATATGTTGTGGTATACTCAAAATAGAAGAGGAGAATAAATATGTTAGGTTGGTTTTTAGATAGAAAAGATCCAAAGACTGAATTAGAAGGACTAGATAGAGCTCAAAAAATATTGGATGAAAGATATGCCCGTCATCAAATACCGGATGAAATATATCGTAAGCAATGCTTAGAATTTCAAAAACGCAGAGAAAAATATGAAAAGAAGCTTGGTAATAAAAAGTACGATATATAATTATGGGCAAAAATAATGTCTTCTACATATAATGTTGTAGGAGGTTTTTTTATGTTTGGAGATTCATTTTTTAGAAAAGTAGAAGATAAATCAGGAGTATCTAAAGATACTATTATGTCACTTGCCAGTAAACTACAAAAATCCGATATGAAAGATGAAAGAGTACTTCATGAATTAGTTCAAGAAATAGGTAGTATCACTGGAAAGGATGTTAGTAAAGAAAAGGAAGATAAAATTGTTAACGCTATTTTAAAAGATAATGTACCTAAAAACTTAGATAAAATGATATAATTGTATTAACTTATAATAGTAATGAAAGTAGTTGATGTAAAATGAATAATAATAATATAAATCATAAGAAAAAAATTAATTTATATTTGATAAATTATTTAATTTTAATATATTTTGAAATACTATATAAAATTTTTATATTTGGTTTTAGTAATATTTTTACTATTAACACTTTAATTATGATAATATTTCTTTTACCAATTTCTATTTGTTTTACATCGTTGTTTAAATTATTTAAAAGGCAAAAACTTAATTTTATATTAATGTTAATATTAGTTATTTTAACTACAATTTTATTTTCTACATCATTTGTATTTAAAAAGATATATGATACATTTTTTTGTATTTCGGTCTTGTCTTTATCTGATCAGGCATTAGCTTTTACTGATACTGCTATTTTAGAAATATCAAAACGTGTTTTACAATTAATATTTTTTATTATTCCTATTATTTTACTTATTATATTTAGAAAAAAGTTAGATTTTGAAAAAATTAGTAAAAAAGAATTTTCTTATTTAATATTAGTTATTGTGGTGATTCCAGTTATTATTTTAATGTTATTTTTATCCAGAAATAATTATAACTCTTATTATTATTTGTTTTATAAAGTAAATAATAATGCGCTTAATATAGAAAATGTTGGGATTATTACTTCAACTTATTTGGATTTAAAAAGAAGTATTTTTGGATTTAAGGAATCATTAATTATTGATAATAATGATAATATTTCAAGTACTACTGAGGAATCTAATGATGATTCAACTATAGAAGTGATATACAAATATAATAAGATTGATATTGACTTTGATAAATTAAGTAATGAAGAAACTAATAATACTATAAAACAAATGCATGAATATTTTAAAAATGAAACACCAACTTTACAAAATGAATATACTAATTATTTTAAAGATAAGAATTTAATTGTAATAATGGGAGAAAGCTTTAGCTCTATTGCGGTTGATTCTAAGCTTACTCCAACCTTGTATAAATTAGTTAATTCGTCTTTTGTTTTTAATAATTTTTATACTCCTGTAAACTTAAGTACTATTGGTGGGGAATTCCAAGATTTAACAGGATTATTTGCTGATTTATCAGATTTAAATAAGTATTGGCGTAAAGGAACTAATTCTTTTCCTTTTGGACTTGGTACTGTTTTTAAGAATCTTGGCTATAATACTTATGCTTATCATGCTAATTACGGAACTTTTCAAAGTAGAAATGTTTATTTAGGGAAAATAGGTTTTGATAATTTCCTTTATCGTGGTAATGGTCTTGAAAAACTTATGAATTGTAACTTATGGCCTCAAAGTGATTATGATATGGTTAATGCTACTTATGATAAATGGATTAATGATGATAAGTTTATGGTTTATTATGTATCAGTATCAGGACATATGCCTTATTCTCTTTCTAATAATAATATGACTAAAAGAAATTGGGATAAAGTAAAAGATTTAGATTTGTCAAATGATGCCAAAGGATATTTAGCTGCTAATATTGAACTTGATAAAGCACTAGAGTCTTTAATAAATAAGCTTGATGAAAGTGGAAAACTTGATGATACAGTTATTGCGTTAGTTGCTGATCATTATCCATATGCCATGGAATTAGATACTATAAATGAATTATCTACTTATAAACGAGATGGTATAATTGAAGTTAATCATAATAATTTAATTATTTGGAATAATAAAATGGAAACAGTAAATGTTGATAAAGTTGCTAGTCAATTAGATTTTATTCCAACTATTTATAATTTATTTGGTATTGAATATGATTCACGTTTATTTATGGGAAAAGATATTTTATCTACTGAGCCTGGTCTTGCTTTTTTTGCTAATCGTAGTTGGGTTACTGATAAAGGAAGATATTATGCATCAAGTAATAATTTTGTTCCTAAAGATGGGGAAAGTGTTACTGATGATTATGTTAGTAATATAAATAAAATTGTTGCAAATCGTATAAATATGAGTAAAGCTATCATTGAAAATAATTACTATGAAAAAGTCATAAAATAGACTACTAGAAAAACTAGTAGTTTTTTTTCGCATAAATATTAAGTATTATACGTATAGTTAAATGAATAGAAAGAAGAGAGTGAGATATGGATAAAAAAGAATTAATAAAAAATATAGCGCTGAGAACTGGAGGAGATATCTATCTTGGGATAGTAGGTGCTGTAAGAACAGGTAAAAGTACTTTTATTAAGAAAGTTGTAGAAAACTTAATTGTTCCTAACATTGAAGATGAATATGAAAGAAAACGAGCATTAGATGAAGTGCCTCAAAGTGCAGCAGGTAAAACAATTATGACAACTGAACCTAAATTCGTACCTAATAATGCTGCCAAAGTACATATAGATGATTTTGATTGTAATATCCGTTTAATTGATTGTGTAGGTTATCTAATTGATAATGCCAAAGGTGCTGAAGATGAAAATGGTCCACGACTTGTAAAAACACCTTGGTATGATGATCCTATTCCGTTTAGTGAGGCAGCTGAACTTGGAACAGAAAAAGTAATTAAAGACCATTCGACAATAGGAATTGTTGTTACTACTGACGGCTCTATTGGTGAATTTAATAGAAGTGACTATATAGAAAGTGAAAATCGTGTCATCAATGAATTAAAAGAATTAGGAAAGCCATTTATTGTAATAGTTAATTCTATTCATCCAATGTTGCCTGATACAGAAAAAATATGTGAAAAAATAAAAGAGGATCATAATGTACCAGTTCTACCTATGAATATTGAATCAATGAATCAAAAAGATATGTATGATATATTAAGAGAAGCATTGTATGAATTCCCGATATTAGAAGTTAAAGTAAATATGCCAGAGTGGATAGCTATACTTAATCCTAAAAATGAAATAAAGAAAAGTTATATTGATGCGATTAGAGAAAGTGTTGTTGAAATTGATAAATTACGTGATGTTGAAAAAATTAATAATCATTTTATGAATGTTGAAAATATTTCAAAGTCTTATCTATCAGATATAGATCCTTCTACTGGTGAAGTAACTATTAATTTAGAGGCACCTAGTGAGTTATATAATAAAGTATTATCAGAGATAATTAATATTGATGTTACTAATAAGGCTCAATTATTATCATTATTCCAAGACTTTAATGAAGCAAAACGTGAATATGATCAAATTAAATATGCCTTAAAAATGGTTAAGCAAACGGGATATGGGGTTGCATCTCCTACCTTGGATGATATGAAACTAGATACGCCAGAAATTACTAAACAAGGTCCTAGATATGGAGTTAAATTACGTGCAACGGCACCATCTATTCATATGATAAGAGTAGATGTTAATTCTACATTTGAACCTATCATAGGTAGTGAACTACAAAGTAAAGAATTAATAGATTATCTTATGAAAGATAGTGAAAAAGATCCAAGTAATATTTGGAAAAGTGAAATCTTTGGACGTAGTTTGGATGTAATAGTACAAGAGGGTATTCAATCTAAGATTAGTATGATGCCAGATAACATCAGATTTAAACTACAAAACACCTTAACTAAGATTGTTAACAAAGGTTCTAATAACATGATAGCTATTGTTTTATAAAAAAATATCTGTTTTTATGTAAACTTTTGCTAATAATATTGCTTTTAGTTTTGAAACATGCTATTTTATATATGTAAGCATAGTATTGCTTAAAAAAATAATTGGAGGTTTTTAAACATGAAAAAAGCAGAATTAGTAGAATTAGTAGCTGAAAAAGCTGGATTAACTAAAGCAGATGCAACTCGTGCAATGGATGCTTTATTTGAAGCAATTAAAGGAGCTATGGTTAAAGGAGATAAAGTAGCTGTTCCTGGATTTGGAACTTTCTCAGTTGGAGAAAGAGCTGCTCGTGAAGGACGTAATCCTCAAACTGGTGCTGTTGTTAAAATTGCTGCATGCAAGACTGCTAAATTTAAAGCAGCTTCAGCATTAAAAGACGCTTTAAACTAATAAGTACTTTGAAGAATGGTTTTACCATTCTTTTTTTTTGATTATTGTACAATTTTGTACGTTTGTACCTATAATCTTATGCCTTAATTTTATAATTACATGATATACTAATTTTGTGGAGATGATTCTATGTTAAAAAATGCTCTTTTACTTTTAAAAGAAATAGAAAAGCATGGTTTTAAAGCATATATAGTTGGTGGTTTTGTTCGTGATTATGTTTTAGGTATAGAATCACATGATGTTGATATTTGTACTAGTGCTAGACCTAAGGATATACATGAAATATTTAAAGATTCATGTCTACCAAATGAAGATTATGGCTCAATGACAGTCATTGTTAAAAATATTCGTTATGAGATAACTACATTTAGAAGAGAATATTCTTATATTCAAAATAGAAAACCTAATAGATTTGAATTTATAGATGATTTACATGAAGATTTAAAAAGACGTGATTTTTTGATTAATACGCTTTGTATTGATTCATATGGTAATGTACTTGATATTTTGAATGGTAAGAAAGATTTAGATAATAAAATTATTAATACTGTTGGGAATAGTTATGATAGATTTAGTGAAGATGCTTTTAGGATATTAAGAGCGATTAGAATAGCGGCATCACTTAATTTTAGATTGAGTGATGATGTTGTTCAGTCTATTATAAAAACGAAACATCTACTTAAAAATATTTCTTATGAAAGAAAAAGAGAAGAACTTGATAAGATATTTACATCAGTTAATGTAAAATATGGAGTCAGTATGTTACTTGATTTAGGACTTGATGATGTACTTGAAATACCTAATTTGAAAAATATTGATAATTTTGATGACTTGATGGGAGTATGGGCTCAATTATATAATGATGATAGTAAATATAAATTTACTAGTAATGAAAGAAACTTAATCAATAATATTAGAGAAGTATTAAAATTAGATAATTATGATAATTATGTTTTATATAAATATGGTTTATATGTAAATAGTGTAGCTGCAGGTATTAAGGGTTTAGATAAGAAAAAAATAACTTTGTTGTATAATAGCTTACCTATAAAAAATAAAAAAGATGTAGTGATAAATGGTAAAGATATATCACAATTTTTAAATAAAGAACCAGGTAAATACTTAAAAATAATACTTGCTGATTTGGAAGATAAGATAGTTGCTGGTAATCTTAATAATGTAAAAGAAGAATTGTTTTCTTATATTTGTAATGTTTATAAGTAGTATTTTGTATGTACTACTTATTTGTTTGTGTTATAATAGTAGGCAGTACATGTCTGATTTTAGAAAGGAGTTGTTAAAATGAAAAGTGGTAAATTAACTGAATTATTAAAAAAAGGTAATTTTGTGATTCCTTATTATTTATTTCAATTAAGGGATAAATTATCTGTTACACTTGAAGAATTTGTGCTTTTAAGCTATTTGATGAATCAGGGAAATAAAATTGTTTTTAATTTAGATAAAATTATAACTGATTTAGCCTTTAAACTAGAAGATGTTATGACTATGATTGACTCTTTATCTGAGAAAAAATATTTGAGTGTTGATGTTATTAAGAATGATAAGGGAATTATGGAAGAGTATATAGTTCTTGATTTATTCTTTGATAAAGTAACAATGTTATTAATGGAAGAAATTAACCAAAATAATGAGGTAACTAAAGTTAATGTTTTTGAAAAAATAGAAGAAGAATTTGCTAGACCGCTAACATCTATAGAGTATGAAATTATCAAATCATGGTTAGAAAATGGTACTAGCGAAGATTTAGTGTTAGAGGCTTTAAAAGAAGCCGTGTTTAATGGCGTTACTAATCTTAGATATATGGATAAGATATTATATGAATGGACTAAAAAAGGTTATAAATCTAAAGAAGATGTAGAAAAAGGTAAGAATAATTATCGTGAAGAAAAGCAAAAACAAGAAAAACTAGATTTGTTTGATTATGATTGGTTTGATGATGATGAAGAATAAAGTTTCTTTAATAGAAGAATATTTAGATACACTTTATCCTAATCCTCGCTGTGAACTTGATTATGCTTATGATTATCAACTTTTAATAGCAACTGTTTTAAGTGCACAATGTACTGATAAAAGAGTTAATTCTGTAACAAAGATTTTATGGAACAAATATAATAGTCTGTATGAACTTAGTGTGGCTGATATTAGTGATGTTGAAAATATTTTAAGACCACTAGGTTCATTTAGGAAAAAGGCTATTTATATAGTAGGTATAGCTAAAATATTAATAAGTGAATATGATAGTAAAGTTCCTAATGATCGTGTTATTTTAGAATCATTGCCTGGAGTTGGTAGAAAAACAACTAATGTGGTTTTAAGTAATTTATTTGATTATCCAGCTATAGCTGTTGATACTCATGTGGATAGAGTGAGTAAAAGATTAGGATTAGCTGCTAAAAATGATAGTGTTTTAACAGTAGAAAATAAATTGATGAAGAAAATTAATAAAAATAATTGGAGTAAAATTCATCATCAATTGGTTTTATTTGGAAGATATAATTGTAAGGCTGTTAATCCTGATTGTACAAATTGTAAATTGAAAGAAATATGTAAAAATAAATAATAAAAGATTCATAGTGTGATATGAATCTTTATCAGAGTGTTGACAAAGTTCAATACTCTTTTCTTTTTTTCTAAAGTATTGTATAATTACCTTGTAAGGTTGCTTATT
>CAKPAQ010000024.1 GCA_934133015.1 uncultured Bacilli bacterium
ATGATACGGTTAACCAAATCTTGAAAAAACATAATATAGAAAAACAAATAGAAGTAGCTAAACAACATGAATCATTAGAAACAATTGAATTATAGGGTGAAGTATGAAAATAATATGTGTAGGTAAGTTAAAAGAAAAATATTTAACTGAAGCTTGTAATGAATATTTAAAAAGATTAAAAAAATATACTAATATTGAACTAATAGAACTACAAGATGAAAAAATTGATGAAGAAAAACTAGCTTTACTCGGTGAAAAAGAAAAAATAGAAAAACATTTAACACCTAAAGATTATATAATTACTCTAGAAATAGAAGGTGAACAACTTGATTCTGTTAATTTAGCTAAAAAAATAGAAAATACGCAAATTCAAAATAGTAATATAACATTTATAATTGGTGGATCATATGGAATTCATCCTGATATTAAGGCTAGATCAAACTTTAAATTATCTTTTTCCAAGTTAACATTTCCCCATCAATTGTTTAGAGTATTACTTTTAGAACAGTTATATAGAAGTTTCAAAATTATAAATAATGAGAAATATCATAAATAAAAGGTTACTTTGAAGTAACTTTTTTTAAATGCAAAATTAACAAATAGTTAACTTTAAAGTTTGTACTAAAGAAATTACCTATAATTAACTAGATAGAGGTAATATATGGTAGTTTTTAGACAAAGATTAAGACAAATAAGAAAAGAAAGAGGATTAACTCAAGAGGCACTAGGTAAAGGAATTTTTATAAGTAAAAATGAAGTATGTGCCTATGAAAAAGGTAGTAGGTGTCCACCACTTGAGATTTTAATCAGAATAGCTGAGTTTCTAGAAGTAGATTTCTTATGGTTAATAGGCAAGGAACTAGATTGTATGGTAGGTCCTAAAAAAATAGTTAATTTATCAGAAATAGATATGAATATAATAAAAGCTCTTAAAGCAAATGAAAAAATATATAAAAAATTTATTGAAAACCCGGAAAGAGTAATAAAGAGTTTAGAAAATAAACTTTAGAAGATTTAAACTATTTTCCGACATGTTTTCTGATTTCTTAATACTATAATTATTTAGGTGAATAGTATGTTAAAAATCATAAATGATGTTTTATGGAGTACGGCTATTGTCTTTTTAGTAGGAGGAAGTCTTTATTTTTCTGTAAAATTAAAATTTCCACAATTTAAATTTAAAAAAATGTTTAAAGGTTTAAAGAAAACAGACAGTAAGGGTATTTCGCCATTTAAAAGTTTAACCATGGCCCTAGCTGGAAGAATAGGAGTAGGTTCACTAGCAGGTATTGCCTTAGCTATATATATAGGTGGACCAGGAACCGTTTTTTGGATTTGGCTAATAGGTATAATCACCTCAGTTAATTCTTTTTGTGAAAGTTATTTAGGTGCTAAATATCAAGAAAAAGATGGAACATCTTATAAAGGTGGTCCTTCATTTTATATTCTTAATGGGCTAAAAAATAAAAAGTTAGCTATTTTGTATTCAGTTTTAGTAATAATTGCTTATATATTAGGCTTTATGACAATACAAGCTAACACAATTGTAACATCCATCCATGATTATTATAATATTAACCCTGTTGTTATTGGTGTCATTTTAGCGCTTATATCTGGTATATCTATAATGAAAGGATTAGAAGAAATCACCAATATAACCAGTAAATTGGTTCCTTTTATGGGAATATTCTATTTATTATTAAGTGTGATCATTATACTAATGAATATAAATCTAATCCCAGAAGTAATATTAAACATAGTAAAATCAGCTTTTGATGTAAAAGCACTAGCTAGTGGAGTATTATCTACTTTTATAATAGGTGTTCAAAGAGGAATATTTTCAACCGAAGCTGGTTTAGGTACAGGTGCGATTGCTTCATCATGTTCATCTGCTAAAAACAAAATCAGTATAGGTATGATTCAAATACTAGGAATCTACTTCACTGTTTTTATCGTTTGTACTTCAACAGCTTTATTAATTTTAACTTCAAATTATCAAGATTTAATATTTGAAAATATGAATGGAATTGAATTAACGCAATATGCATTAAGCTATCACTTAGGGAAATTTGGAATATTAGTTTTGATAATATCAGTAATATTATTAGCTTATTCAACAATAGTTGCCGGTTATTACTATGGTGAAAGTAGTTTAAAGTTCTTATCAAAAAATATCACTTCAACCCAAATATTTATATTGAAATTAGTAACCATAATTTTATTATTAATAGGAAGTATTATAAGTCCAACTCTACTATGGAAAATAGTAGATGTCTTAGTAGCTATATTGGCTATTATAAATATGTATGCGTTAATCAAACTTCGTAAAGAGATAATTAGAGACTATAAAAGCAATGACTAACGTGCTATAATAAGAATCAAATAAAGTAATTGAAGTAGGTGTAAAAATGCTAGGAAATGATTGGGACATAATATTAAAAGATGAAATAAATAAAGAATATTTCCAAAAATTATTGGCTTTCATTAAAGAGGAATATAAATCAAAAACAATATATCCAAAACAAACTGATATATTCAAAGCCTTTCGTAATACAGCCTATGAAGATGTAAAAGTTGTAATATTAGGGCAAGATCCATATCATGGAATAAATCAAGCCGAAGGGTTATCATTTTCTGTTAAAGAAGGAATTCAAAAGCCACCATCTTTATTAAATATTTTTAAAGAATTACATGATGATCTTGGTTATGACATCCCTACAACTGGTAGTTTAGTACCATGGACACAAGAAGGAGTATTGCTTCTAAATACTGTATTAACAGTTGAAGCAGGCAAACCAGCTTCTCATAAAGATTTAGGTTGGGAAAGATTTACTGATGAAGTCATAAAAAAAATAAATTTAAAAAAAATACCAGTTGTATTTATTTTATGGGGAAGTTTTGCCCGTAGTAAAAAATATCTTATAACTAATCCTAATCACTTTATAGTGGAATCACCTCATCCTTCTCCTTTTTCTGCTTATAATGGCTTTTTTGGCAGTAAACCATTTTCTAAAACTAATAATTATCTAATAAGTAAAGGCATAAAACCTATAAATTGGCAAATTAAATAGTAGACGATCGTCTACTATTTTTCTTTTAATATTTCTAAATCAACTATTTTCTCATCAAAATATTCTTTTTTAGTATCATAATGGCATAACTTAGCTATTATATTTGAAGGAAATCTCTTAGCTAATCTATTATATGGAACTATATATTTATTGTAATATTTTTTCGCAGCTTTAAGTTCATTTTCAATATCTATCATCTCAAAATTAATATTAACTATTTCCTCAATTGTTTCCAATTTACTATCAAGTTCTAATAATTCTTTGTAGTTAGCCTTAATAATATCCAACTCTTTATTCATTTCAAAATTATCACAATTTTTATTTTTTAATTTTATTAATTTATCAGATAATCCTTCGTTAACATATTTTTCATCACTATCTTCAATTTTTTTAATAGCTTTCTCAAGTAAATGTAATTTTTTAAGTAACAAAATATCAATATTATTTTCAGCTTCATTAATTCTAATTATGTTATCTTGAAATCTATTTTTTAATAATAACTCAATTAATATAAATAATAGTATTAAAATTACTATTCCTAAAATAATAAAATACATCTAATCATCACCTATCTTAAGCTAATTTTATCATTATAATAAAATAAAAACAACTTCTTTTTAATAAGAAGCTGTATCATCAAATATAGTATAGTTTATATAAACAGATGAAATAAGTGCGATACTACCATCATCTTGTTTAATCATAACATAGTTCATACCATCTGCAACTATTTTCCCAGTGAATATTCTATCTCGCCATTCTATAGAATCTGGATATGATGCGTATACTGATACTTTTTTTCCTATATTCGCACCAAAAACATTTTCTATATAATCAAGATTAGTTGTCTGATTATTATTGTTATTATTATTTCCTTGATAATTTGGAATATCAGTATATGGTGGATAAGTACTTTGACTAGAATTCATATTTGGATTTTGAAAAATTAAATTAGGATTTTGTCCGTTCATCGTTAAACTCCTTTCATACATTAAATTATATGTAATAAATTAATGTATATTATCAAAAGTTTATTGACTTACATTATTTTCAAAAAATTCATCAAATAACATATCAGTGTCACTAGGTTCAGTACCTCTAATGTAGTACATTATTTTCTTTTTTTCCTCACTTTCACTAGCTGGTTTACCTGTAATAGGGTTAACAAGTACTCCAACTACATTACTAGGTTGTTTATACCAATTATCTTCCTTATCTTTCAAATAATTCTCCATAGCTTCTACCCAAATATTACGAGAGTATTTATAATCTCCTACTGAAATATTAGTATTATCATCATATCCTATCCAAACCGCTGTTACTACATCTTTGTTATAACCAATAGACCAATGATCGGTATCAGTAGTACCACTTTTTAAAGCTAATTTATGTTTAATTTTTGGAGCAATCCCAATGGCAGTTGGATAATTATAATCAATGAAGCTAGCGTCATAAGTAGATGTTAATAAATTATTAAGAATAAAGGTCAAACTCTTATTTAAAACACTTTCCCTTTTTTCTTTCCTTTCATACAAAACATTACCTTTTAAATCCTCTACCTTAGATATTAAATAGCCTTGTACTTTGTACCCTTCATTCGCAAAAGCCGAATAAGCAGCAGCCATTTCAATAATATTAATACTAGCAGTACCAAGTGGTAAGGATGGTACTTCATCTAACTTAGCAGTTATACCTAATCTTTTAGAAATATTTACCAATGCATCTTCACCCAGAAACATGTGTGTTTTAACCGCATAGATATTGTCAGAATAAGAAATGGCAGTAGCTAAAGAAATGGGCTTATTACCATATTGATCACCATAGTTTTGAGGTGAATATGTCTGATTATTAGAAAAATTAAATGTAGTAGCCTCACTAGTAAAAGTAGTGCTTGAAGTAAAGCCGTTTTCCAGCGCTGCATAATAAAGAAGAGGTTTCATAGTAGAACCTACCTGTCTAGCTGATTGATAAGCTCTATTATATTGACTTTTATTATAATCTCTACCTCCGACTAAGGCTATTATTTTTCCAGAATTTGGTTCCATCATAACACTAGCTACCTGTAAATTTTTATCAGTATTTAAGTTATTCTTTACACTGTTTTCAAGTATTTTTTGTGCATTCATATCCAAATTAGTATATATGCGAATTCCTCCTGTTTCTAAGTAAGAAGAAGGAATTTCCTTAATTGTTTTTAATTCTCTCATGACCGCATCTTGATAATACATAATATTAGCTAAATCTAAATAGTTTTTTTCACCAACAATCACCAATTCTTCATTTACTGCTTGATTATACTCATCTTCTGTTATTACTTTATTTTTAAGCATATTATAAAGAATATTTACTTGTCTTTTTTTAGCTAAATCAAAGTTAACAATCGGTGAATAATTAGAGGGTGATTTAGGAATACCAGTTAACATAGCTGCTTCAGCTAAATCTAGTTCACTAGCGCTCTTATCAAAATAGAATTTAGCTGCATTTTCAATACCATACATACCATGTCCATAATTAATAGTGTTTAAATAACCTTCTAATATTTCATCTTTACTATAATGAACTTCTAGATTTAAAGTTAACCACATTTCATTAATTTTTCTTTCCCATGTTTTATCAAAATCAAGAAATAAGTTTTTAGCATATTGTTGTGATATTGTAGAAGCACCTTCTTTTTTTGATTTTGAAGTAATATTAACATACATAGCTTTTAATATTCTTAAATAATCAAAGCCATGGTGATTATAAAAGTTTTTATCTTCAGTATAAATTGTTGTTTTAATCAAATTTTCAGATATTTTATCTAAATTTATCCATTCCTGTTGCCCACTACCTTGAAAGAATAATTCACTAGAATTATCATACATTAAAAATGAATTAGCAGATTTTATTTCCAATTTAGGAGACATCTTAATATAAGCAATTATTCCTGACACAATTATAAAAAATGTTAAAAAAGTAAAAAGACCAATTTTAAATATTTTTTTAAGCTTCTTCATAAAATCTCTCCAATCTAATTTTAGTATGAAAAAAATTAGGAGAAATATGTATTATAAAAAATAAAAAAATATATCTAATTAATAATCAAAACTTATAATAAAAAATTGTTTTTATATAAAAAGTATGATATAATATGCAGCAGTTTGGAGGGAAAAGGTTATGCGTCGTGATACAGATAGTGTAAAGAAAAAAGTAGGAATTGTTGCTGCGATTGGAGTAATAGGATTTTATGCATTAAAATCATGTGCGGCACTTGAAGGAAATACAGATATAATTGATACTAAAAAGTCATTTAATATTGCGATAGATGAAAATGAAGATGCCATTTCAATTACCAATATTATTAGCTACAATGATTATAGTGGATCACAAGTTCAGTTTACAACTCAGGATAATTTAGTTGTTTTAACTTCAACTATAGATACACAACTATTAAGTCAATATAATTATAGTCTAGTAAGAGAATATGCTTTGTCATTAGCAAATGGTGATGAAAGTAAAATATATAGTTATGATGAGCTTCAAGGTATGAGTTTGGAAATGTATGAAAATTCATGGAACAAAGGTTTATTGGACTTACAATATACTTATACTCATGCTTTAATAAAGTCAGAAAATTGCCTTACCATAGCTGAAATAGATAGTTGGTCAACCTACAGTGAAGATGATAAAATTCAATTAACCCTAACTAATGGTACTACTATTTTAAAAGATATTACTGATGTAAAACTAGTTGATAATAGTAATGCTTCCGATGATAGTGTATACAACTATGCTTTATCATTAGTAGGAGATGCAGATAAAATTAATTATTACTCAGCTAAAAAATTAGTAAAATAACTTAAAAATAATACATAAAAGGTGTAACATAGTTTCACTTTTTATTTTGAGCTTTTTGCCCGAATTTTATAAATGTTATTGAATTTATTTAATCTTATGTTATAATTGGGCTTGAGATTTTTGATGTGGTGAATTATGGAATTAAGAAAAATAAAAGTAACTTTAATAACCAATACTACTAAAGAAGAATATAATCTATTAGGTAAATATGATTTATCTAAAAATATAATTACTTATAATGAAAATAAACAACTACAGACTAAAGTAATATTAGATTTAAATAGTAGAAGTTTAACTAGAGATAATAAAGATCTAAAAGTAGATTTATTATTTGCTGAAAATGGTGAAACAACTAATGAATTATTTATTAAAGAATTAAATAAATATTTAACCATCAAAATAAAAACTGAATATTATAATTTAACAGAAAATAGTATAGAAATAGTATATATAATTCTAGATAGTAATGATAAAATTACTTACAAAATAGAATTTTAGGAGGAAATATGAGTATTGTTAAAGAAGTAGAAACCAATATAAAAAATCATATTATAAAAGCTGGATACAATGTTGATAATGTTATTTTAGAACCAACTAGTAGAAAAGATTTAGGTGAGTATCAAATAAATACAGCTTTCAGTTTAGGTAAAGAAAATCATTGTAATCCTAGATTAGTTGCCGAAAATATAGTAAAAGAATTAGAAACTGATTCTAACTTTAAAAATATTAACATTGCTGGACCTGGTTTTATTAATATTAGTTTCACTGATGAATTTTATTTAACTTCTATGAATAAAATGTTAGAAAATATCGAAACTAATATTGACAAAAGTAATAGTAAGTTGGTTTTTATGGACTATGGTGGAGCTAATATTGCTAAAACTCTTCATGTTGGACATTTAAGAAGTGCTGATATTGGAGAAGCTATTAAAAGACTTACTACTACTTTAGGTTATAAAGTAATTAGTGATGTTCATTTTGGTGACATTGGAAGACAATCTGGTATGGTTATCTATGAAATGCATGAAAGATACCCTGATTTAATATATTTTAAAGAAGATTACAATGGTGAAGATGAAGAATTACCTATCAGTGAAAAAGATCTTCAAGAAATATATCCATGTGCATCTACTAAAGCTAAAGAAAATGAACAGATAATGGAACAAGTCCATGACATTACTATTCAAATTGAAAATGGTCATAAAGGTTATACCGCACTATGGAATAAAATTAAAGAACTATCAATTAAAGATATTAAAGGTATCTATAAGAGATTAAATACTACTTTTGATTTATATGAAGGTGAAACAGATTGCTACCCATATATTCCTAAAGTAATTGAAATATTAAAGAATAAGCACCTTTTATATGAAAGTGAAGGTGCCATGGTAGTAGATGTTAAAGAAGAAACAGATAATGAACCAATGCCTCCACTGGTAGTTCTAAAAGGAAATGGTGGTACCGTTTATCAAACAAGAGAATTAGCTACTCTATTATCAAGAGAAGAAAGATTCCATCCTGATGAAATATGGTATTTTACTGATAATCGTCAAGAATTATACTTTAAACAAGTATTTCGTGTAGCTAAAAAAGCTGGCATAGTCCCGGCAACAACCAAGTTAAAATTCTTTGGTTTTGGTACTATGAATGGTAGTGATGGTAAACCTTTTAAGACTCGTGATGGTGGCGTAATGAACTTAACTGATTTAATGAATATGGTAAAAGAAATAACGGCTAGTAAAATTAATACTGACCTAGTTCGTGAAGAAGATAAAGATGAAACAAGTGAAAAAATATCGATAGCTGCCCTAAAATATGCTGATTTACTCCCATATAGAAGTAAAGATTTTATATTTGATGTAAGTAAATTTGCTGATTTAGATGGTAAAACTGGTCCATATTTATTATATTCAACAGTACGTATTAAATCTTTATTAGAAAAATCAAATGAAGATTTAGTTAGTTTAAAATTAAAAGTAATAACTACTGAAACCGAAAAAGAAGTTATGCGCACTCTATTAGAATTACCAACTATCTTAAATAGTTCCTTTGAATCAAAGTCAGTGAATGATATAACCGATTATTTATATAGACTAACAAGTAGTTATAATAAATTTTATTCAGAAAATCATATTTTAACCTGCAGTGATAATGCTCAAAAGGAATCTTGGTTAGCTTTATCTAAGTTAGTTAGAAATACCAATTTATTGCTTTTAAATATTTTAGCGATAGAAGTTCCAGAAAAAATGTAAAAAAATTGTTGCTTTTATCTACAAATAATGGTATAAGAATAAATGACTATTTATAG
>CAKPAQ010000025.1 GCA_934133015.1 uncultured Bacilli bacterium
CATTGAAGTATATCCTTCAATACCTTTATCTTTAGCCATAGCTTTTAATTCAGCTACTGTTAATTTAGTTAAATCTACTTCTTCTTTAGTTTCTTTTTTTGTCTCTTTTTTAGATTCAACTTTCTTTTCTTCTTTTACAACTTCTTGTTTTGTAACTTTACCATTTAATCCATCTTTAGCAACTTTAACTAATTCACTAAATGCTTTTGGATCATTTATAGCTATTTCTGATAACATTTTTCTATTGATTTCTACACCAGCTTTAGCTAATCCTTCGATAAATCTTGAATAACTAATTTCGTTTTCACGACAAGCTGCATTAATTCTTGTTATCCATAATTTTCTGAAATCTCTTTTCTTTTGTTTACGATCTCTAAATGCATATTGTCCTGAATGCATTAATTGTTCTTTTGCAGTTTTATATAATCTATGTTTACTTCCAAAGTAACCTTTAGCTTGTTTTAAAACTTTTTTATGACGAGCTTTAGTAACAGCTCCATTTTTTACTCTTGCCATAGTTTTTCCTCCTCAATAATATTAAATAATATTTTTAAATCTCTTAGCGTCACCTTTACTTAGTTTAGCGCTCTTTCTTATTTTTCTATTAAATGCTGATGATTTACTTCCAGTATTATGTCTGCTTCCAGGATGTCCCATAGTTACAGTTCCACTTTTTCTAACATTTAATACTTTTTTAGTACCTTTATGTGTTTTTAATTTTCCCATAAAATCCTCCTATTTTTCTTTTTTTGGTGCTAATAACATTGTCATGCTTCTACCATCTAATTTAGCAGCTTGTTCTATAACTGCATATTCATCTAGTCTAGAAGCAAATTTTTCTAATACATCTTTCCCTAATTCAGTATGTGCCATTTGTCTACCTTTAAAACGAATAGATAATTTAATTTTGTCACCTTTTTCTAGATATTTAGTAACATTTCTAAGTTTAGTTTCAAAGTCCCCAACATCTATAACTGGTGATAAGCGAAATTCTTTTATTTGTGAATTATTTGCTTTTTGTTTTTTAGTAGCCTCTTTTTCTCTTTTTTGCTTTTCATAACGGTATTTGTTGTAATCCATTACTTTACATACTGGTGGATTTCCATTAGGATTTATTAAAACTAAATCAAGTCCTGCATAATTAGCCAATGTTAATGCATCTTGAATAGGTTTAACTCCTACTTGTTCTCCATTAGGTCCGATTACTAAGACATTACTTGCCTTTATTTGTTCGTTAATAAGCAAATTATTTTTGTTATTTGCGATAATTAACACCTCCATTAAATATAAAAAAGTGAGTATATTTTATACCCACTTAAAAACCTAAACATAAAAATTAAGTAATAACTTCCATTGGCTTTTTTACCTAAAACTATGCGTAATCAGGTGGATATAAAATCTCTTTCCTTTTTTAATTCTTCTCTATTTTACAAAATATATATGATTTTGTCAATAATTTTATTAAAAATATAATGCAAAAAAAGGATAATTTTATCCTTTTTATCTTGTTTTTACAACACTATCAGTATTTTCTTCTTCTACTGGAGTAATACTTAAGTCATCTGCATAACTATCCATAGCGTCTAATTGACTAATTATATCGTCTTCATCAAAGTAGATTGTATCAGAATTAGGCAAAATTGGATCATCTACTATTGGTGCATAACTTGGATTTTCGCTTGGAGTTGATGGTGTATCAGGAGTTGATGGTTCAGTAGGTTCAGGAATTGGAGATGGAGTTGGAACATCTTTATTTGTGTCCTCACCATTGCTCTTATTAATTACATCACTAATAGTTCCATCATTACCAGTTGGATCAGTAGTAATTGTACCAGGTTGAACATAATCAGGTACATTAGGAGTAGATGGTGTATTATTTTTGTTTTCTTCTTCTGCTTTTTTCTTAGCATCATAATTAGCTTTACCATCTTGTTTACCTAAACTATAAGTATCTTTTATAGATTGATTATAAGAACTACTAGCATCTTGTTTACCTTGAGCCCAATTTGCATTGTATTCACCAGTACCACCATTAGCATAATAACTAAATGTGTCATCATAAATCTTTTGAAGATTTGCTTGTTCTTGTTGAGCTAATTGTTCATGTTTTTGTCTTGTTTCTTCAGTATCTCTTTCAGCTCCAACTGCCTTAGCAGCAGCTTCTTCTGCAGCAACAATCTTAGCTTCAGCAACTTGTGGTGTATCACCACTAGCTATTAAAGCATCTTTTGCAGTATTTCTATTAGTTGTTTCAACTATTTTTTGACCTTTACCAGAAGAAGAAACTTTTCCATTTCCTAAATTAACTTCAATTTTCATAGCCATTTCAGTATATAATTCCCAGAATGTATTAGAATTCAATTCAGTTTTATTTAATGTTTCTAATTTTTGTTTTAACATAGATGCAATTAATTCATTATCATAAGTGAACTTGGTTAATTCAGATATTCTAGTATCAACACTTTCTTGTTGGTATGAATCAAGTATTCTATCAATATCTGCTTCATCAAAATGACCATTTTCATCTACTGTTAAATTACTCATTTCATTTTTAATAGCCTCTCTATTATCATTAATAACTTGTTCAGAAGTTTCAAGTGATACCCTAAAATCATCAGCATCTCTAAGTTTTTCTTCCTGTTCACCACAAGATAAATCTGCAATACTTGATTTTTCTCCATCAATTCCAACATAATATTTATCACTATTATATCCTAATTGCTTTAAGAAATGTTCTTCATCAAAATTATCAAATCCAGATAAGTATCTGCACATAAATACTTCATCAAATAAATCAGTTTTAACTTCAATAGAACCACTGCCACCATTTTTATAGATTTCAATAGTACCTTTATAATTTCTTAAATTAGCTTCTCTACCATCAGCAGGCAACATTGTTCTTAATAAATAAGAAGTGGATGCAGCACGTGCTTTTGTTTCTTTACCTTCAATATCGCTATTAAAGTAATCTTTATACATTTGTTTTTCTTCTTTAAGTAGTTGTTCCTTTTCTTTATCAGAAGCATTCATCATTTGAGAGTGATGTGCTTCAAAAGCTTCAATTACTTCTTTATCATGTTCGTCATTAAATAAAGCTGATATACCTGATTTTTCACTACTTATAGAATAATATAAATTCATCTTTTCAATAAAGTCATTGCTTAAATTCATGATTTCATCAGCATTTATATTGTTTCCATTACAAATAGTGATAATTTCTTCATCAGTATAATCATTAAATCTTAAATGGAAAGCCATAGTCTCTTCAGGAGTAAATCCAAATCTTGAAAGCTCACCATCTTTATTAGTTCTTTCCATCCAATCTTGAGAATTATTAAATGATATTAAGAAATCTCCTACTTTTGACCATGCTTCTTTTTGAGTAGTATCAATAGCAGTTTCTAAATAATAATCCCAATCTTGACCTTCCATATCAGGTTTAGCAATTTCTTCAACTTCTTCAACTGCTAATTCAACATTATCATCATTTGGTGCAATATCTTTTTTATTTAAATTTTTAGCAAGAACTACACCACCAGTAACTAAGGTTGCAGCACCGGCTAAAATACCACCGGTGATTAACACTTTCTTAGCAACAGATGATTTACCATCTTCATAAATAATACTAGCTTCGTCATATTCTTTCATTTTTTCTTTATCAGAAACTTTGTATAATTGAACATTTCTAGAATCTTCAAGATATCCAGCTGCTGACTTATTTATAGATAAACCATTTTCTTTAACAGCATCAGCAAACATATCTGTAGTATAAACTCTGTTTTGCAAGTCATCATAATTATCAGCACCAAATATTTGTTTACTTCCATCATTATATTCTACTAATATTTCATAAACACAATTTTTATTATTAACATTAGGATCAACTGATTTATCAATAATAACAGCTTTGATATTTCTAATATTTTTAATATCTTTTAAGTTTTTATCTGCCATACATATTCACCCCTTATTTATTTTTAGTTTTTCCAGTGTAAGTATAACCATCATTTAGTAATTTTGTATCATTATAAGTAGACCATACATAAGTATATTTAGCTTCTTGTACACTATTACATGTTTTTTCACGATAGAAATGTACATTACCATATAACTTAGTTTCAGGTGTCTTTAATACAGTCTTAGTAGATGTTAATTGTCTTGTTACATATAGTGGAATAGAACGAGTTTCAACACTTGTACAAGTAGCAGTTACACTAGCTCCAGAAGAATGTGAAGTACCATTACGTTTATATAAATGCCATACAGTATAAGGATGATTTGTACATGTTTCACCACATTTATCAAAATCTACTCCAACAGGAATCCATCTAGCAGTAGCTGTTGGGTCAGCTGGTGGATTTTCACCTCTATACTCATTACCAGTATCATACCAATCACCGCTAACTTCGGTAATAGTATTTCCAGTTACAATATAATTATATCCAGTACAAACTTTATAATCATGAGTTCCAACTTGAACTAAGTCTGGATAAGTAAATACTACTTTTTCATAAACAGCAGGTTGAACTCCTATTTGAACTTTCTTAGTTCCTAAGTCTTCTACTACTTTGTAAATAGTATTAGTTACATTAACTGTTCCACTCTTTAAGATTTTAGTATTCCAATTTGACCAATTAGCACAATATGGAGCTGTATATTTTTTGTATTCATATAGTTTAACTTGATCAGGTGTAGGTGTTGGAGTTGGTGTAGGCGTAGGAGTTGGAGTTGGCGTAGGTGTTGTAGTACATTGTGATTTCCATACTTCATAGCTTACTTCATTCTTATCTTTACCATAATATTTACCATTTCTTACTTCACAAGTCTTAGGTTCATATGGAGTAACAGTTGGTGTAGGCGTAGGTTTAGGTGTAACAGTAGGTGTTGGTTTATTAGTTGGTGTTGGACTATTAGAAGGTTTAGTAGTAGGTTTAGGTATTGTAGAAGGTTTTTCATTACTATCTGAACGTTTTTCACAAACATCAGTAGAACAATATGAATAACATCCTAAATGTACTAAAATATAGTTTTCTTCTTCACCACATTTTAAGTTAACTTTCATTAAGTATTCAGTATCTTTCTTTTCGATAGATACATAAGAACTAGTAACATCGCAAGAATTACCATTTCTATCAGTAAATGGAATCAATAACTTCATGTCAAGCATGTCTTTTAAAGTCATTTTCTTAACATCACCTACATTTTGAGGTAATCTCTCAGTAGTATAATAAGTTATTGCTGCATTTTTCATTTCTTGAATGTTAGCATTGAATATTTGATCCTTTAATGGATTTAAAGCATCTAAATAATCATTCATTTTTGGCCATGGTACGAACCAAATTAGTAGTAATACAAAGATGATAATTAAAATTAATTTTAGTAAGAAACTTTTTATTAAGCTTCCTCTTCTTTCTTCGGTATACATATAATCTCCCCCTTTGTTTTATGCGTCGTATTATAGCACAAAACAAGTATATTGTCAACTTTTTATTTTAATTTCAACAATAGTAGTCCCATCGTTAAAAAAGTCTATATAGTATTTTAACACATTTTTGTTTTTTTTCAACGTTTCATGTACAGTTTTTTTAAGAATTCCTGTACCCTTCCCGTGAATAATTACAACTTTACCATTACCTAGTTTATAATTATCAGAAATAAACTCATTAACTAATATAGCAGTTATTTCTCTATCTAAACCATGTAAATCTAAACTAGGCAAATTATTATATAACATATTAACACCTCAATACTCATAAGCAGGTATTATTATATATAATTTTTAAATATATGTAAATTAGAATATCCAGCTTTTTAACCATTTTAAACTATTTACATAATCAGCACTAGTTAACATTCCAGATATTACTGGATAAAATAATATAAATAATACAACTACTAATAATACATATCCTAAATAGAAACTATTACTTCTTATTTTTTGTGTAATAAATCTAACTAATGCAACAATAGCTAACATTATAAATGGTAAGGTTGGAAAATAATGATACATAAACATGCATCTACCAATAAATAAGTATGGTAACCAAGAACAAAGAATAAATACTGTTATGAATAAATATTCTCTTTTTCTTTTTAGAATAGACATTACTAATGTAAATAAAGCAGCTACTACTCCAAACCACCAAATTGCTGGATTACCTATACCAACAATTGTAGATACAATATCACCACCAGGATAACTTACGTAATACCAAACAGGTTTATACATAATTGGCCATGTATACCAAGCAGAAGAAAAATCATGAGTAGCAGTTAATTTAGAATGATATTCATACATATTTTTAGTTTGTTCTATCAAACCACTAATACCCTCTACTTTATTTGGATAAATAGTTGGGAATAATAAATAAGATAAAACATAAATTGTAAGTGGTATAACAACAAAGAATACTACACTTGCTAATAATACTTTTATTAAATCTGGATCTTTTTCATCTTTAGGTTTTTTCCAATTTTGATAAATCATATTACCAAAGAAAATTATCGCAAGTGCAAGTCCAGCATATAATCCTGTCCATTTAGTCGCAATACTACATCCTATAAATAAACCTGATAAAAATAAATTAAGTAATTTTTTATTTAATTTATCATTTTTATCCATAACAATATATTTATACATGAATAATGCTGACAACATGATAAATAGTACTAAGAAACTATCAACTGTACCCATTCTTGTTTGAGCAAAATGGAAACAATCAAACGTCATAAGTATTCCAGCTAAAATAGCCCATTTTCTATTTTTAAATATGTTTTTAGCTAAAGCATAAATAACTGGAATCATCAAAATACCAGCAATATTACCCATAAAACGATATGCAAAAGTATTCATACCAAATAGTAATATTGGAATTGTCATTATTAACTTACCTAATGGTGGATGAACCCATTCATTAGTAGGTATACCATGAATATATTCGTAAGCACTTCTCGCAAAATATATTTCATCAAAGTAAGCACTATTTAAATAACTAATAGTCGCAGGTACAGTATTTTTTTCATCAAGCAACACTTCGCTTTGATCATCACTAGCTACTACACTTACTTTCTCACCATATTGATCATATAATTGAATTTCACCAATAGAGGTATCAAAATCTTTTGAAACTAGTTTCAAGTATTTAAATGACTTATCTAAAGTAAAATCACTCCAAGAAAAAGCCATAGTCTGTTCAATAGTAATTAAGAAATCATAGTTTTCACCATCGTTAGAGGTAAAGATATCATAACTACCAGTTTCATTACCAGAATAAACTCTAATTTTAGATATTTGTTCTATATTATTTTCAAGTTCTATTCCAGCTTCATCTCCAGCATTTGTGAACTTATAAAAAGTTTGTGGATTTTCTAAAGTTCCCAAATTGTTAAAAGATATAATTGCATAGAACAATACAAAAACACCAATTATTATCCAATCAGTTTTGCCTAATTTACGACTATTGTCTCTTAGATAAGATTTAAATTTAGAAAAAAAGGTGTTTTTATCATCTTCATTTTTTTTCTTTTTCATATATATATCCTCCTATATTAATAATAATATCAAAAAAAGAATTATCTTTAAAGACAATTCTTTAATTTTTTTTAATTTTCTGTTTTTGTAGTCTTTCAGGCAAACAAAAGACACTCTTATCTTTTGCATTTTTGTGCTCATTTCAATTCTAACTTACAACATATGGATCAGAACTTGTTCCAGATCCTGTTACCAGCGTGTCAGCATTCAGAATCAAAACTGCACGAAGACGAGGACCAGCAGCAACATTGAAGTTATCGATGTTTCCTGAAGTATTAACACCCCATACAATTGAAGCTAAACCAGTAAAGCCAGTTGGACCCATTGTCCACCAGCTAATAGCTGAATTGTATAAATAATATTTACTATTATTTTTAACAAAATATCCACCTGCATGTACTACTTCATCATAATTTAATAACCCTACACTGGCATTGACTGATCCTTTTCCATTTCCATCTGTTGTACATTTAAAATCTGGTGTATAACTAGAATATACTGTCATAGTAGCATTTCCTGAGGTAGCACTATTATCCCATTTAACTTTAGCTTGTTCACAATAATATGCTCCTGTTGCAACTTTACTTGCTAAATTGGTTTTACTTCCAATATTTGTTTGATACCAGCTTTCTAGTGTAGTCTTAGCTTCACTGTTTGTATAATACATATAACTATAATTATTTTGCTTTGAATTAAATACATAATTTTTATTGTTATTTATTCCGTCTTGCATAATAATACGGACTGTCCCATCTTCATTGATTCTAACGATTCTCCAATTAAATCCAGCAAAACTTACATAGTTATTAGTAACATTTCCTCTGAAATAATATGTAGGTTCTCCTGTATTGGTATCAGTTGATCTATATAAACCACTTGCATCACTTGTATTATTTGATGAGGTTGTTAAGGTTGGATTAGAAGTTATTATAGTATTTTTTAATATTTCATCTTTTAATGACACTGCTTGTTTTACTTTAATATTTATTTTGTATTCTTTAATATTCTTTTGATCTGTACTTGTAATTGTTACTTTATAGATGTTATCTCCACCTACTAAACTTACTTCACTATTGTTTGATATTATTTGGTTATCTTTTTCTATTTTGACATTTGATAATGCATATTTTGGAATTACATTTAATTTTAAGGTATCTGGATTATCTAATTGTATTTCATAATTCCATTCTTTATCAGTTACACTGGTTAAAGCATTATCTCCAATTGTAATACTTTGTATATCAGCGTTACTTCTCAACTCTTGTTCTTCTGCTGATATTACTTTAGCATTTGAATATACATTTACCATAGCAGTAAACTTCTTCCCATAAATATCACTACTATCTTCTGTATCATCTACCCACATTCTTAATCTAAAATCTTTCTTATAATTAGTTGTATTTCCATCTACGTTACCATTATAAATAGTCTTTTCTATTTCACTACCTACATCTAT
>CAKPAQ010000026.1 GCA_934133015.1 uncultured Bacilli bacterium
ATATAAATGTATTAGAAAATGGTCAAAAAATTGAAATTAAAGATACTAAAATGAAAATAAGAATTGCTTTACCAGAAGATTTAAAAGGATATAGTAAATATGAAATTGTTTATGTTTTAAATGATGAGATGAAAGAAACTATACAAGCAACAATAGAAGATGGATATATAGTATTTGAAACTTTACATTTAAGTGAGTATGGAATAGTTGCAACAGAAAAATCATCTGGTACAAATTTTGAAAATCCTAAAACTGGTGATAATATTACATTATATATAGCAACAACTATTTTCTCAATAGTAGGACTTATAGGATCATCAATGATTATTTATAGAAAAAAACAAAATAATTAGAAAATTTAGTTAGATGTTATAGTTCTTAGAGTGTTGACAAAATCAATGCTCTTTTCTTTTTGAAAAAAGTATTGTATAATTAATATAGAATAGAGGGATGATACAATGACAATAGTGGATGTGATAAATAAAAAGAGATTAGGTAATATTCTTACCCGTGAAGAACTTGAATTTGCTTTTTTAGGTTTTTATAATGGTAAGATACCTGATTATCAAATGAGTTCATTACTTATGGCTATATGTTTAAAAGGTATGACTGATCAAGAAATACTAGATTTAACTGATATTTTTATAAAAAGTGGCGATACGTTAGATTTAAGTAAAGTAAATGGAGTTACAGTTGATAAACATTCAACGGGCGGAGTTGGGGATAAAACAACTTTGATTATTTCCCCTATAGTAGCATCACTTGGAGTAAAGGTTCCTAAAATGAGTGGTAGGGGACTTGGACATACAGGTGGAACTATTGATAAATTAGAAAGTATTCCTGGTTTTAGAGTTGATTTAACTACTGATGAGTTTATATCACAATTAAATACTGTTGGATTTGCCATAATTAGTCAAACTGCTCATTTAGCTCCTCTTGATAAAAAAGTATATGCCTTAAGAGATGTTACAGGAACAGTTGAATCTATACCATTAATTGCCTCTAGTATTATGAGTAAAAAAATAGCCAGTGGAGCTGATAAAATTGTTTTAGATGTTAAGGTTGGACAAGGAGCGTTGTTAAAAACTAAAGAAGACGCTGTTGAAATATCACGTATTATGAAAATGATAGGTGAGAAGTATAATCGTGAAGTAGAAACCATGATTACATATATGGATATTCCACTTGGTACTTCAATTGGTAATGCGCTTGAAGTATTAGAAGTTGTAAGAATACTTTCTAATCAAGAAAATAATTATTTAGTTGCTTTATCTAAGGCATTAGCTAGTAAAATGGTTCAATTGGGATTAGGTGTAAAAATAGAAGATGCTACGAGAATGGTTAATGAAAACTTAGCTAATGGTAAAGCTTTACAAAAGTTTTTAGAAATGGTTGAAGCCCAGGGTGGCAATATTAGTGGACTTCGTGTTAGTAAAAATGTTCAACAAATTCCTTCTACTAAGAGTGGTCATATTATAGATATGAATGCATATAAATTTGGTAAACTATCACTTGATTTAGGTGGTGGCCGAGTAACAAAAGAAGATAAAATTGATCCATCAGTTGGAATTGTTTTACGTAAGAAGATAGGTGATAATGTTAAAGTTGGTGATATCTTATGTACATTATATTTAAAAGAAGATGCTGCACCTATTACTGAAGATTTAACTAGTTATTATACATTTGAAGAAATTGTAGATAATAAGAAAGATAATACAACTATCGAATCAACTGTAGTGAGTGATAATGAAGATACTAGTGAGATATTGTGAGGTTTAATATGATTTTGATGATTTTACTATTAATTTTGGGATTTAATTACTGTGTATTTAAGATTTCTTCTAGATGTTCAAGATTAGAAGAAAAGTTAAGTAAAGATATAAGAAATGAATAAAGATATAGAATCAGATTTCTATATCTTTTTTAATACTTGTTTTCGATAAATCTAACATAATACTCATCAAAAGTAATATCATTTTCATAAATATATTTGGCTACTTCTAGTCCTACATAACGATAATGCCAAGCTTCATAAGTATATCCGGTTATTTTTTCTTTTCCTTTAGGATACCTTAATATAAAGCCATATTTGTAAGCATTATTTTTCATCCATTTAAACTCATCTGTTAATTCAAAATTATTGAAATTTATTTTACCATTATCTACATCTATTACCAAGCCAGTTTGATGTTCAGAGTAACCTGGTCTTGCTGAATAGGTATCAGCTAAAATTTCACCATCTTGATCTTTATACTTATTATATAAAATCTCTTGATATTTATATGAACGATATGCTGATATAGCTCTAATAGTATAACCACTTGCAGCGGCATCCTTTGCCAGATTTTCAAAACTTTTACAAGCAATGTCTACTAACTTTTTATTTTCATTACTATATTTAGAATTTATGGTTGTTAAATTATTAGGAACATAGTTAGATGGCATGTATAAGTATTTATTTGATAATATATATTCAGTATTTAAATATTTAGTTTCCTTAGTGTTAGTATAGAATGGTTTATCTAAACCAATATTTACTCTTGTTATTACATCTTCCATAGTTAAAGATTGGTTATTATTTTTATATTCTGTATATCGGTCTTTATATTCAGCAATGTAATAATCAGGATAGTTATTTTGAATAGTATTTTTGTTGGTACAACCTATTAAAGTGATACAAGTAATCATAATAAATAATATTGTTTTAGTTTTCATTTACTTCACCTAATTAATTATATAAAAAAATTACTTTTTTATACATATGGAAAGTGTGCTTTTTTACTTATATATATTGATTATTCATTTTTAAAAGAAGTAGATTCTAGCAGTTTAAGATGTGTGATTTTTAATTTGGAAGACTCTTTTAAGAATTATTATTCTAGATTTAAATAAGTCTAATAAGCAGAGTTATAGGACTAAAGTACATACAAACGAAAAAATAATAAAGTAAGTAAAATAAGTACGGTGGCGCTATCGAAATTTAAGCCTATGGAGAATAGGTGATAATCTATCTGTGAAGTAGGAATTTTGATTATTAACAATCAAAGCGACAAATTTTAATTATGATTATATAAAAAATTATAATATTTACATATTACTATCGATAAATACATATTTTTAATTAGAGGTGTTATCGTGAAAAAAGTATTGTCATTATTTTTAATAGGATTATTGCTTATTCCTAATTTTGTAAGAGCCGAAGGTGAACTTGCTCAAAATGCTAGAAGTGCTATTTTAGTTGATGTTGATACTGGTACTATTATTTTTGAAAAAAATAGTAATGAGAAAGTAGCTGTTGCTTCCTTAACTAAGATGATGTCACAGCTTTTGATATTAGAAAATGTTGAAAGTGGCAAGTTAAAATGGGATGAAATAGTAAAAGTAAGTAGTAATGCTGCTGGCTATGGTGGAACACAAATATATCTACAACCAGGTGAAGAAATGAGTGTTAGAGATCTAATGAAAGGAATCAGTATGGCATCAGCTAATGATGCAACTGTAGCTCTTGCTGAACGTATAGCTGGTAGTGAAGATAACTTTGTTAAGATGATGATGGAACATGCGAAAAAACTGGGACTTAAAAATACTAATTTTGTTAATCCTACAGGATTAGACGAGGATAATCATTATTCAACAGCTTATGATCTTAGTTTAATTGCGCGAGAGTTAATGAAACATGAACAGATATTTGAGTTTTCATCTTTGTATGAAGATTATTTAAGGGTAGATACTCCTAATAAATTTTGGCTTGTTAATACTAATAAACTAGTTAGATTTTATGAAGGAGCAGATGGCTTAAAAACAGGATTTACTGATAATGCTAAATATTGTATGGCAGTGACTGCTAAAAGAGGAAATATGAGGTTGCTAGCTATTATTTTAGGTGAAGATGTTAGTAAAGTAAGAAATCAAGAAACAGTATCTTTATTAGATTATGGATTTAATGCATATGAAGTGACAACAATTAGAAAAAAAGGTGAAGTAGTTGATAAATTAAAATTTGATAAAGCTAATGTAAATCAAGTTGATGTTGTTGTTAAAAATGATATTGGTATTTTAAAAAAGAAAAATGAAGATTTGAAAAAATATACGGAAAAAATTAAACTAGATAAAGTTAATTTGCCGATAAAAAAAGGAAGTATAGTTGGTAAACTAGAATTATATGATGGGGATAATTTAGTTGGTAGTTATGATCTTATTGTTGAAAAAAATATAAAGAAAAATGGTTTTATTAATTTGTTCATTAGTAATTTTAAAGATATAGTTAGCGGTAATTTAAATTTTTAATCTAGTGATAGTTACAAATAATTTAGATTTGTAACTTTTTTTAGGTAAATTTTTGACATGTTTTGTCGAATCTGTATAAAAAAAATTAAAAATGTTCTATATTTAATATACAAAAAAGAGGTGAGTTATGTTTGATATAGAAATGGAGTTTGTTAGAGGTATGCTTTTTGTTAGATTAGATGGAATCCTTAGTAAAAAAACATCAAAAGATTTAAACTTAGTCCTCAATAGAATGATTAATGAACAAGGTATTAGGTATTTTGTAATAAATTTGGAAAATGTTAATCAGATTGATGAAGATGGTATTAAAAGTTTAATTGATCGTTATTTTGATGTTAGTATGCATAATGGTAAATTAGTAGTCTGTGGTTATAATCATAATTTAGAAAGTCAAATTTGTGATGAAGTAAATATTGCTTTTAAAAATATTGAAAATAGTAATGATGAGTTAGGAGCATTTCATTTAATAAATATTTAAGGGATGATTATATGGTAGATAATATTTTAGATTATGAAAACTTGGTTTTATCTTATGCTAATAAATTTAGAAATTATTATGATATAGAAGACTTGAAACAAGTAGGTATGATTGGTCTTATGAAAGCTTGTAAAAGCTATAAAAGTGATAGTAATACAAAATTTACTACTTATGCTTATTTGTGGATAAAAGGTGAGATTTTAAAATATATAAGAGAAGATCGGAATATAAGGTTTAATCGTAATTTAATACAAGTATCACAAAAAATAGAAGAAGTAAAAAATATACTTAGACATAAATTACTGCGTGAACCTACTTTAGAAGAAATATCTTTATTTTCTGAAATAGATTACTCTTTGATTGAAGAAGCAGAACAAGCTAGAGAATTTGTTTATAGTTTAGATTATATAGTTAATAATGATGATGATGGAAAAGACCTTAATTTATATGATACAGTTTCTTATTGTGAACAAGGTTATGATAGTGAAATATTAGATTTAAAAATGGCATTTGGTAAATTAAATCCAGAAGAAAAGAAGATAATTCAATATCGTTATTTTGATGATTTAACCCAAAGTGAAATAAGTAAAAAGATGGGTGTTACACAAGTAAAGGTTTCAAGAGAGGAAACTAAGATTTTACAAAAACTTAATAAAATGGTTGCTTAGAAGACTTTAATTAGTCTTCTTTTTGTATAATTTGCTAAAAAAAAATCATAATAATAGTGGGTGAGATGATGGAAAAGAAAAAATATCAAGAATTGGTTTCTAGACATATGCCAACTGAAACTAGGGCACAAAATGCTTTTATAGCTTTTGTTACTGGTGGAATAGTTGGAGTAATTGGACAATTGCTTACAGAATTTTATGCAGGGTTTTTTGAAATTTCAACGAAAGATGCTTCTACTTTTATGTTAGTTACACTTATATTTTTAGCTAGTTTGTTTACAGCATTAGGCTTTTTTGATAAATGGGTTACATTTTGTAAATGTGGACTTATCATTCCAATAACAGGATTTGCACATTCTATGACTAGTGCGGGGATTGAATATAGAAAAGAGGGACCTATATTTGGATTAGGCAGTAATATGTTTAAATTGGCAGGTTCAGTAATTTTATATGGAGTTGTTTCAGCGTGGTTTTTTGGCTTATTAAGATTAATTATTATGGGAGGTTAAAATGACATTTAAATATAATAATGTATTTATTGAAAATGCTGCGACTGTTGCTGGTCCATATGAAGCTAATGGACCTCTTAAGAAATTCTTTGATAAAACTTTTGATAATTTATATAATGGTGAGAAAAGTTGGGAAACAGCAGAAGCAAAGGTTCTTGAAGATAGTATAAAAATACTGCTTAAAAAAACTAATAAAAAAGAAGATGATATTGATGTAATTATATCAGGTGATTTGATGAATCAAATTACTTCATCATGCTATTCTTCAGAGAAATTTGGATTTCCTTTTTTAGGAATATATAGTGCTTGTGCGACTAGTGTTGAAGGTATTATTTTAGGTAGTACAATGATAGATTCTGCAAAAATTAAAAATGCGATTGCGGCTACTTCTTCACATAATATGAGCAGTGAGAAACAATTTAGAAATCCTACTGAATATGGGGCACCTAAACCTAAAACAGCAACTTTTACCGCAACTGGTGGAGCTAGTATTTTACTTACTAATGAAAATACAGGAATAAAAGTGGAAAGTTCTACTATTGGTAGAATTATTGATTATAATCAAACTGATCCTTTTAATATGGGTGCTGTTATGGCACCAGCTGCTGCTGATACAATTTATCGTCATTTGAAGAATACTGGTCGTACTCCAGATTACTATGATTTAATTTTAACTGGTGATTTAGGTACTTATGGTAAAGAAATATTAATTGATTTCATGAAATCTGAATATGGACTTGATATTAGTAATAATTATAATGATTGTGGGGTTATGCTTTATGATGTTGAAAGACAAAAAGAAGTTTTGGCCGGTGGTAGTGGACCTGTATGTAGTGCGTTAGTCAATTATAGTTTGGTACTTGATTTGTTACGTAAGAAAAA
This sequence comes from uncultured Bacilli bacterium, assembly GCA_934133015.1. GTDB lineage: Bacteria > Bacillota_I > Bacilli_A > RF39 > UBA660 > Alloscybalousia. The sequence goes on from CAKPAQ010000026.1 coordinate 6,825, forward strand.
ACTAAAGAAAGTTTTGTTGGTGGCAACTGGTGCTTTATTTTCTCCTACTATGGTTTATCAACATGAAAATATTTTAAGTATTGCCCATGCTGTTAGTTTGGAGGTTATAAAATGATCTATTTATATTCGTTTTTATTCTGTGGATTAATTTGTTTAATTGGACAATTAATATTAGATAATACTAAGTTAACGGCAGGTCATATTACTAGTATTTTTGTAGTAGTTGGTGCTTTTTTAGATACTTTTAGTATTTATGATCAGATAATAAATATGGTTGGCGCTGGAGCTTTAGTTCCTATTACTAGTTTTGGACATTCCTTAATTCATGGAGCATTAGGAAAAGCAAGTGAAATGGGTATTATGGGATTATTAATGGGAATGTTTGATCTTACTGCTTCTGGTATTACAGCTGCTATTGTATTTACATTTATATTTGCTTTATTTTTTAGACCTAAAGATTAGAATAGAGTCCCCTTTTGAGGACTCTATTATTTTATATTTGATAATTCAATTATTTTATCGTAATTATCATCATTAGCCATAATGTTTTTATGTTTATTATGGCATTTTTCACATTCATATATAATTTTATAAGTATCTTTAAATTTTTCAATACCAATTGGTTTTAGTAAACCTTGACATTTATTTTGTCTATCTCCTGGCATTATATCAACATGTTTTGAATATAGGCAATTAGGACAATGATCTCTAGCAGTGTAATTTAATTTTTGTACTTCATGGTGGCAATTTTCACAAATAAAATCTTCATCTCGCATAGTAAATTTTTTCATATTTAACTTCCTTTTTTAATATTTAAATTGACCAAATTATATCATGATATACATATATTTACAACTTGACACAATAGTTTGTCACTAATATAATGTATTTATATAGTAGGATGATAATGATATTTAACTTCAATTGTTAGACTTTTGACTTTACACTTAGTTTTAAAACTAGTAATTTGATTTATAGAATTAAATATATCTTTGACTAAGCTAAATTAATGACATGGAATTTATCATGAAATTATGATATAATGTGAGTATATTTATAGATAGTGAGGAGCATTATGGAATACGAAGTAAAAATTGATGCATTTGAGGGACCACTTGATTTGCTCCTTCATTTAATAAAAGAGTCAAAAGTTGATATTTGGGAAATAAAAATTGTTGATATTACTAATCAATATTTAAATTATATACAAGCTATGGAAAACTTAAATTTAAATATAGCTAGTGAATATTTAGTTATGGCAAGTGAACTTGTTGAAATGAAATCAAAAATGTTACTTCCACGTTTAGTTACTGAAGAAGAAACAGAAGAAGAAGATCCACGCGAAAAACTTATTCAAAGATTAGTAGAATATCAAAAATATAAGGATATGACTAAAAGTTTTAAGGAACTTGAAAGTATTAGACATGAATTCTTTACAAAGACTCCTGAAAGTTTAAAAGAGTATGCTGATAATGATACAATTATAAGTAATGATGTAACCTTAGATGATTTAATGAATGCTTTTCAGAAGTTTTTAGAAAGAAAAAAGGCGTCTCAACCATTATCAACTACAGTTACTAAAAAGGAAATAACAGTAGAGGAAAGAAGAAAAAGTATTAGAAATATTTTAAAAGAAAAGAAGAAGGTTGACTTTTTTGATTTATTTGAAGTTGTGACTAAAGAATATGTAGTAGTTACTTTTTTAGCTATATTAGAAATGGCTAGGAAAAGTGAACTTATTATTTATCAAGAAAATGATTTTGATTAGATAACAGTCGAGGTGGTATCATGAATCTAGAGGCAGTTGTTGAAGGATTACTTTTTGTTGTAGGTGAAGATGGTTTAACGTTAAATCAGTTAATGGATATTTTAAATACAGATATGGAAAGCGTTAAACAGATCCTTAGTAATTTAAAGGAAAAATATGAAAAAGATGATAGTGGTATACGTATAAACTTTTTAGGTAATACTTTTAAACTTA
>CAKPAQ010000027.1 GCA_934133015.1 uncultured Bacilli bacterium
TAGCTACCCCCCCCCCATGTCAATGGGCGTGGCAAAATTTGTTGTTAACTCAGAGTAAATTATCAATTTTTACAAAAAAAAAAGCAGACAATTGTCTACTTTAATACAAATTACTTTTGTTCATTATTTTGAAATCTGTTATTACGTTCTTGTTTCTTCTTATCACGACATTCTTTACATCTTTTTGGTTCATTAGTAAAACCTTTTTCTTGATAAAATTCTTGATCACGAGCTGTAAAAACAAATTCTTTACCACAGTCAACACAAGTAATAGTCTTATCTTGGAATTCTGACATCTTCTTCCCTCCTTAATTCAATATTGGATCTTTTTATAACTGGTTATTGATTCCTTTGAATTAAAAAGAAACAGAATAATAGTTTAATAATAAGATCTGTGGTCAACCACAATTACATTATATCATATGCATTAGTTTTTTCTATTATTTCTTTTTTTTATTTACATTTATAGTGTATAATATTTCAAGAGTGTGATAAATATGAAATGCAATTTATGTGAACGAAAATGTAACGTTGACCGTACTACTAAACTTGGTGCATGCCAAGCAAATAATAAAATGAAAATAGCACGTGTTAGTCTACATGAATGGGAAGAGCCATCAATATCCGGTACAAATGGAAGTGGTACCATTTTTTTCTCTTACTGCAACTTAAAATGTATATACTGTCAAAATTATGAATTAAGTCAAAACCATTTAGGATATTATGTAACAACTAATGACTTTAGTAATATGTGTTTATATCTACAAAAAAAGAAAGCCCATAACATAAATCTAGTAACACCTACTCACTACGTTCCAAACATCATTGAAGGTCTAAAATTAGCCAAAACAAAAGGATTAAATATTCCAATTGTATATAATACTAGTTCTTATGAAACAATAGAAACAATAAAATCACTAAATGGTTATATCGATATTTATCTACCTGATTTAAAATATTATGATAATAAATATGGAATTAATTATTCAAATGTTACCAACTATTTTGAAATTGCGACTAAAGCAATAGATGAAATGTATAAGCAAGTTGGTCCCTGTAAATTTGATAAAAATGGCATATTACAAAAAGGTATGATTGTAAGACATCTTTGCTTACCAGGATTAAAAGAAGATTCTAAAAAAATAATAAAATACTTATATAATAAATATCATGATAACATCTTCATAAGTATAATGAATCAATATACACCAGTTAAACACTTTGATAATTATTCTAATTTAAATAGAAAAGTTACCGATGAAGAATATGACGAAATAATTAATTATGCCATCGATTTAGGAATTACAAACGCTTATATCCAAGAAGGTGAAACCCAAAAAACTAGTTTTATACCTAATTTCAACGAAAATCCATTAGAAAAAATCTCAAGCCTTTAAACTTGAGATTTATTTTTTAACTTGTCATATAATTTTGAAAATATAAGTTCTAATACAAAACAAATAACAGCATATATTGGACTAATCTTAAATACAAGTGAAAAAACAGACAATACTATTGTTAAAACTCCTAATATAATTATTAAATACCATAATACCATTTTTTGTTTAATAAGTTTATATTTATCATCATTAGTCATTTTTTTATTGTTTGATTTCATAAACCACCGTTTCTTCTGTTGCCTTTTTGATTTCCTTTTTAATAATAACAGCACTATAAATATCCAAAGCTGAATAAATAATCATGAATATACCAATAACTTGTGTAATAGCTAAAGCTCCACCAAATGGATTAACTATCATTAGTACTCCACAAACTAATATCAAAATAGCAACTAATACAGATGGCATATAATTAACTACTTTATTTTTCCTTAATTCTAACGCATATTGTAACTTACTAATACCATCTATAATAAAATATATTCCTAATAAGAATGGTAAAATACTAGATACAAATTTAGAATTAAAAATAAATATTACCCCAATAATACAAGCAACTACACCAATTACTAAATTAGGATTATATTTTGTTTTAAAATAATCAACTAACGAAATAATACCCGGTACTAAAACCACAATTCCCATAATAACAGATACTATATTAATAATCATATCTGGTTTAGCTAACAATAAAATTCCTAATATAAGTATAATAACAGATGTAATTAATGATGTTGCATAAATTCTCTTTATTCCTTGTTTTAATTGTTCCATAATTTCCTCCTCAATTATAACTAGATTATAATACAATTTTATTATTTTGTCTAATACTATAAATTTCTTAAAAACTCTCTTGGAATATTTACTTCAAATTTCATAATTTTACCAGTCAAAGGATGTTTAATTTCTAAATGATTGGCACACAATAATAATTTTTTACCTTTAATATTACCATATTTTTTATCACCAATAATAGGATATCCTATATCATTTAATTGTACACGTATTTGATTTTTTCTACCAGTTTCAATTAAAATCGTTAATAAACTATTATTATTTTCTTTCTTTACAACATAATTAGTAATAGCCTTTTTACCAGACTGATCATTAGTTGAATAAGTAATATTTTCTCTATTTTCTTTTAAATAAGAAACAAGTCTATCTTTCTTTTTAGTCATTATCCCTTTTACCACTGCACAATATTCTCTTCTAACAGCTAATTTTTCCCAATTTTCTTGAAGCATTAATTTTACTCTTTCATCTTTACTAAATAACACTAAGCCACAAGTTTCCTTATCTAATCTATGTACAATAAAGATTTTTTGATATTTATTTTTACTTTTAACATACTCACGAACTAAATGATATAAAGTTCTATTTTTTTCCTTATCTGTCGCAACTGTCAACATTCCACTAGGTTTATTAACTACTAAAAAAGTATCATCTTCATAAACAATATCAATATTACCTATTTTAGTATCTTTTTTCTCTAAAGAAATAGAAATTACTTGTCCTTTTTTTAACTTAGTATCATATTTAACATTGTTATTATTATTTAGTGTTATTGATTTATACTTTATTAAACTCTTTATCTTATTTCTAGAATAATCCGTATTTTTTAATAAATAATCTAACAATATATCATCATTTTCTACTTTTATATTTACCATAAGCACCTCTATTTAATTACTCTAATTGAATTAATTACTGGTTGATTTTCTTTACTAACAGTACCATTATCATCTTTTGTTTCAACACTCTCAGCAATTTTATCTACAACATCCATTCCATCGGTTACATAACCAAAAGCTGCATATTTACCATCTAAAAAAGTACTATCTTTATGAACGATAAAGAACTGACTTGAAGCACTATCATAACTATTTCCACTACGAGCCATAGAAATAACACCTCTAACATGTGAAATGTCATTTTCAACACCATTGTCACTAAATTCACCTTTAATCGTCTTACCACTTCCACTATAACCAGTACCAGTTGGATCTCCACCTTGAATCATAAATCCATTTATAATACGATGAAAAGTAATTCCATCATAAAACTTATCATTAACTAAATTAATAAAATTAGTAACCGTAATTGGTGCCTTATCAGCATCTAATTCTAATGTTATCTTACCATAATCCTTTACATCTATTAACACATTATACTTACCAGTTAATAATTCCGTATCTTCTTGATCATTACCTTTATTTAGTTTTTGACTCAAAAAGAAAATTACTATTATCAAAATTAAAACTACAATTCCAATTAAAACATATTTTATATTACTTTTCATATTTCCTCCCATAACACTAAACAATTATAGCAATTTACTACTTAAATAACAACATAATCTTAGGTACAAACAATAAAATTCCAATCACAAAAGCCGCAATAGCCAAAGCAAGTACTGCTCCTGCTGATACATCTTTTATAAATTTAGCTTTATCATTTTTTTCTGGCATAATAACATCAACTATTCCCTCAATCGCCGTATTAAACATCTCAGCACTTATTACCATACCAAATAAACATATACAAACAAACCATTCCCACCTTTTTATATTTAATAAAAAACCAAATATAATTACCAATGTCATTATACTAAAATGAATTTTTAAATTTCGCTCTTTTTTTAAAGCACTAAAAATTCCCATAAAAGCATATTTAAAACTATTAATCAATTTTTTCTTTTTCATACAAAACTCCTATAAATATTATTAAATATGATATTGATACTAAAAATCCTGCTAAAACATCACTAGTATAATGTACTCCAAGATATATCCTACTAATACCAATTAATATAATTAATATTGATAATATTACCATTAATAAATATTTTAGTTTTTTATTAGCTACATATTTATAAATCAAATATATCAAAAAACCATAATAAGCCATACTAACCATAGAATGTCCTGATGGAAAACTATAACCAGTTTCTGTTATAATTTGAAACTCATCTGGTCTTGGTCTATGAAGAATAAGTTTAAGTAATTGATTTAGTAAAGTGACAGTAACTAAATTAAATAAATTATAAAAACATATTTTTTTATTCTTAACTAAAATAAATAATAATAAGGTAATAGTTAAAAAACAATAACCACTCCCAAACCAAGTAATTATTTTCATAACTTTGGTTACATTATCATTCATTAAATATGTTGAAATAAACTTATAGCCAATTACGTCACCATTCATTAATTCTTTATTAAAAACATCTTCAGCTAACAAGATAAAACCAATTAAGCAAAACACAAATATTATCTTTTTAAAATTTTTCTGAATAAACCTAGTTATTTTTTCCACTATATCACTCCCACTAAATTTAAGTATTACCTAGTCAATACTTCAAATAAGTTTTCAAATATTTTATTGGCATCTAAATAATTAACAAAAGTAATACTATGATCATTATTAACAAATTTAAATGAATTATCACTACTTATAATAGGACAACTTACTTTCATAGTATTAAACCAATTTTTATTTATCATAAAGGCAATAACACTAATATCCCAAATAGGATATCTTTTATGAGGACCCCAATAACGATTATAAAATTTATAGCACAAATAATCACATAATTTATTTTTATTACCAATCTCTGCTTCTAATTCATAAATAGAAGTCATTAAATTAGATGTAATTGGTGAACATGGCATAATAGTTAAATCCACTCCACTATTCATAACTAATTTCACCGCATCAACATCTTGTCTAAAGTTAAAATCTTGATTAGAACCAAATAGAAAATTAGTACCTAACCAAATAACTTTTATTTTTGAAATAATCTTTGGTTCTTTTTTTATAGCTAAAGCCACATTTGTTAAACATCCAATAGCTAATACATAAGTTATATCATTATTATTAGCTATTTCAATTATTTTTTCTACTGCCTCAGTAATATCATCATAACCATTTTTTAAATAATCTCTACTACCTTTATATATATTAGATTTATCAGTAATACCTACCAAATCATATATTTTACATGCTTCTTCATAACTAGCATCAATACTTTCACTAACTGTCTTATTCCATTTAGAATGTTTAAATGGCGCAATCGTTACAGCCTGTACATCAAACACATCATTAGCTTTTAATAAATATGCTAGTGCAAATAAATCATCTGCTTCATTCTTGGTATCAGTATCTAATATCACTCTATATTTTTCACCCATATTATTCTCCATAATCTTATTTATTTACCTGTTCAGATTCTTTTTTGTATAACTTACTATATACTTTACTATTTTCCATTAAATAATCATGATTACCAACTGCTTCTACCCTACCATCATCAATAACATAAATTTTATCAGAATCAATTACAGTTGAAAGACGATGCGCAATTATTAAAATAGTATACTCTCCCTTTAAATTACTAATAGCTTCTTGTATTTTTGTTTGAGTTTCATTATCAAGTGCACTAGTTGCTTCATCAAATAATAATATTTCTGTTTTTAATAATAAAGCACGCGCTATCGCTAATCTTTGTTTCTGACCACCCGATAAAGTAACTCCACCTTCTCCAACAATTGTATCATACTTATCTGGTAATGATTCAATAAACTCATCTAAACAAGCCAAATGACATGCTTCCTTTATTTCTTCAAATGTCGAATCCATTTTAACTATTTTTAAGTTATCTAAAATACTCATGTTAAAAATATAGGCATTTTGACTTATTACTGACAAATTACCACGAATAGAAGCTTTGTCAAGTTCATCAATACTAACACCATCAAACAATATTTGCCCAGCTTTAATTTTATTTAAAGCACTTATTAAATTAAATATAGTACTCTTACCTGCTCCACTTGCGCCTACAAAACCAACTGTTTCATTAGCATTTATTTTTAAATTTAAGCCTTTCAATATTGGAATATCATCTTCATATGAAAAATAAACATTTCTAAATTCAATATTACCATCAAAGTTTTCTAATTTTTTTGTACCAAATTTTTCTTTTTTAAACTCTTCTTCTTCAAGTATTCCAAATATTCTATTAGCTGCTAAGTTAAATTGTTTTATAATTTCATAAATCTGTTCAATCCAATCTGCAGTCCAAGTTAATTGACCATGATAATTATATATTACTATAGCTGATTCAATAGTTAACCAACCAGATACTAAAGATAAATATATTAAAATACTTATACCTAAATCGGATAAATCTCTAATTGATCCACCAAACAAACGAAGTTTAGCTTTTGTTCTTTGATATTTATAAGATACTTTATTAGTCTCCTCTAAATTCATATTAGCTTTTTTCAAAAAAGATTCTTCTGCATCTAATATTTTAATATCTTTAGCTCCTCTTACAATTTCAGATATAAATCCACCAGTTTTTTCTCTACTTTTCTTCCATTCTCTTCTATTCTTATAATTTATATTACTAGCATACTTATTATATAAAACTATAACCGCTATAAATAAAACATAAGCAATCCCAATATATATATTTATAAAAAATACCGCTATTAAAACCCCAATATTTCCTATAATACTTATTAAATAATCTATTAAAGTTGTAAAAATATCAGTTAAACTATCAGTATCATTATTAATTCTTTCAATAAAAATACCACTTGAATTAGTATTTAATTCTTCTTGTGTTAGTTTTAAGGTTTCACGCGCTAATTCAATTTGTAAGTTTCTTCTAACATCATAGTAAAACTTATTATAAACATAATTATAAATGTATCTAGTTATATTTCTAAAAATTTCAATTACAAATACTAAAAGAATTAACCCTAATAATTTATCAAATAAACTACTTGTCAATACTACTAATCTTTTAGCTGCAATGACTGGCATTATAACTGATATTACCATCATAACTATATTTATAAGCAAGAATAGAAATAGATATTTTTTACCATTTCTTGCGTATTTATAAGTTGATTTTAAATTTTTTAAAACTCCTCTATTAGGAGTTACATGTTCTTTTTTATCATTGTTATCTATCATAATACACCTCTTACTACCAACAACTTAATTGTGTATTATCATTATAACAAAATACTATTATTTTGTGTAGCATAACCAACTAAAAATAAGTATTTACCCTAAAGTAATACTTATTTAAAACAAATAACTATCCCAATTATTAATGAACCAATTCCTACTATTTCCAATTATACCAATAATAATGAACAAAAAAGGTAAAAGTGTCTATTTTGTTTTATGCATAAATAGAATCTCTTTATTACCTAAAAAATCTACTCCATAATCTTGAATTGAATCGGTCGCAATTCTAACTGCCTCCCTCAAAGAAGCTTCTGGATTATTTGTTTTAGCCATCATTGAAATAAATACGCCAGTAACAACATCACCAGCACCTGTTTTATCTATTACCTCATTCTCTTCTGCTTTAACAATGAAACTTTTGCTTTTATCTATATATTTACATCCATCTTTACCCATTTTTATTATTTTAATTGGTGCTTTACAATCTAACAGTTTAGTATATTCTTTATCAATAAAGGCAATATCTACACTATCAAAAATTTCTTTTATGAAATCAGATTCTTTTTCCATATAAGCTTCATGAGTATCAATACTTATTATAGCGTTTGATTTTTCTCTAATCATATCAATAAATTCTTTCTGCATATATGGAAAATTAGTGGCAATATGAATATATTTAGCCTTAAAATACTGTTCTGGAAAATCCGAAGTATTTATCATAACTTCATCATATACTTCTGGCATAAAAGTTCTAGTTTGTCCATCATCACTCATATAAGTATGATGAAATTTAGTAGTTGGAAAATCATCTATTACTTTTAGTCCTGTTAAATCAATATTATCACTTTTTAACTTATCTAAATCGAAATCATTCCCAACTCTTGCGACTATTCCTGTTTTAACAAACAAACTAGCTGGTATTAAAGAATAATATCCTGCTCCACCATTATTACTAACAACTAAATCGCTACCATGATCTCTTCTAGGAAAAGTATTAATATCATGTGCTATATTTCCAACTATTACTACATCAATACTATTTTCATCCATAACTATAACTTCCTTTTTTCTATTTACTTTTTTGTAACAACCGCTACACTACAAATAAAGTTGCTTGCTATTTTGGCATCTAAATTAATATAGTCATTTAAATTAAAAGACTTTTTAGTCGATAATATATCAAAGTTTCCATCTTTTTCAACACTTAAATAACCAGTAGAAAAAAACTTATTTTTTAGATAAAAAGCAAGTTTCTTTTTTCTTAATATATTATCTTCATACTTATCATTTACTTCTTCTATATTAACAAAAATATCTCTTTTTTGATTATTCTCTGTAAACCAATTTAATAAATAACTACCATACCAT
>CAKPAQ010000028.1 GCA_934133015.1 uncultured Bacilli bacterium
AATATGTATTGGGAGTTTTTTTATAATGAGTTAGAGCCTGATTATAATTCTTATATTAAATTATTAAAAAAATTAGAAAATAAATCAAAAAAATTTTATGAATTGGATAGTTTCTTTTACGAACCATATAATTATCAAAAATTAATAAATTATGAAAAAAGAAAAAAGAAAATGGTATTAGAAATGTTTAAGATGATTATAGATAATTTTTCAATTTTAAATAAAGTTCCTTGTGCAATATATTTAAATGGTAGTTATGCAAGAAATAGTATTACTGCTCGAAGTGATTTAGATTTGACTTTTTATTTTAAAAAAAGCGATATTGAAAAGTACAAAACATTGGTTTATTTGATAAGATATGCTATTTCTAAAATGTTTAATGTAAATATTGTTCATGTTCATTCTTTTACAAAAAATTTTATAACAAAATATAGAAAAGAAAACAATTTAGTCGAATGGGATCAAAATCTAGATACTGATATAATTTGGACTTCATCGTTTAAAAAATTAAAAATAGATTATCCTAAAAATCAAATGGTAACTGAAAGAGAAATATGTGAAATAAATTCTATAAAATGTATAGATGATTTGTTTAATCTGATTGATAAAAGATTGAATGACTATATTCCAAAAGAATGGATGTATACATATGAATGTGTATATATAAATAATAATGATTTTGATATTGATTGTAAAATTAAATTGCTAGATATATCTTATGATAATAAATCAATTGAGAAGTTTTTAGGCAATATAGAAAATGAAATATTTAACTTATCCAATGAAATTAAATTATATTTTGATGAACTTAATATTTCTGATTATATAGAATTGTCAAAATTTAATATGTATGGAAAAAGAAAAGTGTCTTTACTAGTTAATACTTTCGTTATTTATTTAAAATGGTATTATATTTATAACAATAATTATAATTTTGTAGGTAATTTAGATATCAATGAACTATTGAATTACAGTAGTGATTTTCCTCTTGATAAAATTAAAGAATATTATTATTATTATAAATATCTTTTAAGTCGTATTGAAATATGGTCTGTTAAATTTAATCATCATTTTGAACATAGAAGTAATGAAGTAATTAATAAGGAAGAATTTGAAAACGAATATAGAAGTATATGGAAAAACGATTATAATGAAATTGGAGAACAAACTATAACTTTTAAGAATTTGAATACTGAAATTATTAAATTCTTTGATTTTGTTAACTAGTTTGTGTAATTTAATTTTTAGTCTTAATTGGTTAGTGTTTATTTATAAGTATAAAAAATATATAATTATTAAAACCATACTACAAAAAGTATGGTTTTTTTGAAAATTATTTACTTTCTTTTTTAATTAACTTGGCATGAACTACCATTTTTTCAGAATTATTATAGCAGGTAGATAATGTTAAAATACTATCATTCGTATTTAATTTAGTATTAAAATTATGCATACTTCTATTTAGAATTTTATCTAAAAATTGTTTGAACTCATCATCACTACTAAAAGTTGTTTGTAAATAATCATTTGTTGTTGGAATATGATAAGTGCTAAATATTTGCCATAAAGTATTTTCATTTTCAGTTGAAATCTTTATAACATAATTATTAGTATCTTTAAGCCAGTTATTACTTAAAACATCTTTTAATGAACCAAACATTGTTTTATCAGTTCGACCATGAGCATATATAATGGTATTTTTATTATTAGTCTTGTCGTTTCTATAGTCTAAAAATAACCATCCAGCAGTATTATAGGATTTATCTATACTATGGTTTAAATAGTATTTATTATTATTAGTTTGTACAAACGGATAATTAATGTTAGTACCATTTAATTTGATCCATCCTTGTATATCAGTATTTATTTTCTTTAAATTAGTAAAATCTACATTCATTATACTCATATTAATATAATCCCAATAGGGATTTGATTTTGGAAGTTCTTCTTGTTGATTTATTATTTCAGTATTAGTATTATTATTAGTCTCAGTAATAGGAGTAATTTCTTGAACCTTTTGGATTTGTTTAGTTGTCTTATTAGAGTCAGTTTGCCATTTTATAATATTAAATATTGAATATATTAATGTAGAAATTAAAATTATTACAATGATAATTATGATTATATTTTTTCTTTTTTTCATTATTCTTTCACCAATGGATTGAAATTATTAATCGCATCTGTTAATTTAGGATGTTTTATAACAAAATGAATAACTGGATTTGAACTCTTTGATATGATAATATAATTATCTTCTAACATAGTTATTGATATATTATTAAAAATATTATAATCATGACATATTGCTTTATAATTTTTATTTTTATAATTTAAAGTCGAGTTTAGATGTTCTTTATATTCATCAGGTGTATAGCTAATTTTCTTATCATAAAATATATTTTCTAATGCTAAATAGGTATTATTATTTTTAATAACTTCTTCTGAAAAATTAGATATAGTATCAGTTATTTGGTTAGTATTTAAAATTTCTTTGATGTATAATTCTTCTTTTTCTTTATAACTTTTGATTTTAATAATATCTTCTTTAGATACTTTGTTTCTTTTTAATATTTTATCAAGTAAATCATCATCGACTGTAAATAGTGGAAGAGAGTTTAATATTCTTCTTCTATTATTTTTAGTTTTACTATCGTTTAATAAAAATGCTTGGAACATATTTTGATTAGCTGTAGTATAAATATCCATTAGAGGATTGGCATTTTTTAAAAGATAGTTAGCTTTAGCTTTATAGTAGTCCACTTCTTTTTTATTACTTGCTAAATAATATTTACCTTTACTATGATATCCTTTTATACTTTCACCATATAAGGCATAATTACCAGAAACATAATTTAGATGACCATAAACACTATTTTTAGTTTCTTTTAAATAATAGGGTGATACTTGACCAGTCATATAAATTGGTATCCAACTTTCTAATCCTAGCATCATTTCGTTGAATGGTCTATCTAAATTATGAATTATGTTTAGATGAAGACCTTTCTTTAAACACATCGCAATAGCGAACATCCATTTCTTTCCAAAATCAATATCACTTGCCATATCTTCCATAGGCATGTCAGAACACATAAAAATATCTTCATGATTTTTAGATAAAACAGATGCTTTAAAAAAATCTAACTCAGCTTTTTTCATTTCCTCTAATCCATAGTAATTTTTACTTTTAGCTTTATAAAATGGAATATTTGGAACTTTTAATTTATCAAACTTAATAGCTTTTATATAATCATTTAAATCAAAGTTATTTAGATTATTTAAAAAGTCATTTATATAGTCTTTTTTATTACTTGCGTTACTACTATTTACTAAATAATCAAAGATAGTTTCATAATAATTATTAGTATTGATATTTTTGCCAATTAAAGTTGAAACACTTTTTATATTATCAGCATCATTGTATTTTGTAACAATAAAATTTGTAACTTTATTACAAAAGGAAATAGGATCGGCAGGTTTAGCTTTACCATATCTAATTCTTGAAATATAAGAAGAGTCAAATATGATACTTTTAGACATTTCATTTATGTTTATTTTAAGTACAATAATAAGTTCATTAAAGTTTTTACTAAAAATTTCATAATCAAATGGATTATTATCAACAATAACTTTTGTTAATTCTTCATATATATTAATATCTTTATACTTGATGATATTTTTTTCATTAATTATTTGTTCAATAGCGCTACATATACTTTTTAATTGTTTACTATTTGGGGTTGGTGTTCTTTCACCACTTCGATATCTACTTATAACTGATTCTGATACTTCTGAAATAGTAGATAATTTTTTAGAAGTACAATCAATAGTATCAATATATTCATTTAACTTATCTTTAAAACTCATTTTAAGTCACCTCTAGGTTTATTATACTATAATTTTCTAGTGTTTATATTAAAACTTGCCATTAAAATCATTGCTTTTAATGGCAAATTTATTGTTGGATGGGGTTTTATTACTTATACTATAATAGTAAATTTAAGAAAGAGAGGATATTATGAAAAAAATAAGTAGTTTAATAGTGATAACTATAATAAGTATGTTTATGATTAATACAAATGTATTTGCGACAGAAAAGAATGAAGTAATATTAAAATTTGATGGCGCTAATATACATGATGGTTATGTTGAATATAATGATTTAGGTACTATCCAATTATTCAGGGATGGTGTATTAGTTACAGATATTAATGATGATATGAAAATAGATTTATCTTCAGCTAAATATCAACTTCAAGTAAAAGGCTCTATTTTAATTGAAGATCCGGATAACATTTATGTACAAAATAGGATAGCAGTAATAATAAATGATTGGTATTATGGATTAAGTGATGGTGGAACTCAAAATATGGGAACTGTAGATCTTGATTCATCTAAGTATAATGATACTGATACTTTGATTATTAAGTTAAAAAAATATACAGGTGTTCTTGTTAATACAAGAGTGGAAAAGCTTTTTGATGAATTTACTGCGACTGCTACTATCGATTTAAGTAAAGAATATGTGATTGATTTTTCTAAAGATGATGATTTAACTAAAGGACTAAAAACTTTGGCAGATTTAGATAATACTTTGTATTATAAAAATGATAATGGATGCTTATTAAGTACTGATAATGAAAGTGAAGCAGTTATAAAAATAGTTGGTAATAAAGCAGAAAATAAAGCTATTATGACAGCTGTTAATGTTGGAAACAAGAAAAGTGAAAATTTTAAAGGACTTTATACCAAATATACTGGTTCTAAGTTAAATTATGATGGTAGGGTGGCTGGTGTTATAAATGAAACAAGAACAGATTATTATACAAAGTTTAATTATGATTTAACATTTAAATATGTAACTGATGAATCTAGTAAAATAGATTATAAAGTTATTGAAGGAGCTAACCAAAAATATATTATAAATAAATCAAATAATGCAGTTTTTAGAATAAATGCTGAATATAATTTATTTGAAAATGGTGGTAAAGTATATGTAGATGATACTTTATTAACTGAAGATAGTTATACTTCAAAATCAGGTAGTACAATAATAACTTTAAATGATAGTTATTTAAAAAAATTATCATTAGGAGAACATACTTTAAAGGTAGTATTTACAGATGGAAATGAAGCTGTAACTAAATTTACTATTACTGATGATATTGTTATAATAGATGAAGTTAAACCGGTTGGTGAAATTGAAAACCCAAGTACTGGAGATAATATTATAGTTGATGTTTCAATTGGTGCTATTTCAGCATTAGGATTATTAAGTATTGGAATATTTACTTATAGGAAAAAGCAAGCAAATTAAAAATAAATATTAATGAATTTAAACCAAGTAAATGCTACTTGGTTTTTATTTTTTATATATAGTAAGTAAAAATTTTAATTTGCCTTTTGTTCTAGCCAAATAGTTGATGATTATAGTATAATGATTCTAGGGAGTGATAATTATGGCAAGAAAAAAGATTGAAAAAGACATAGAAGTGGTTGATGGTGTTGATATGAAGGAAATATATAAAAAAATAGATGATAGATTAGATATAAAAGAAGATGAAATATTAAAAAATATTAACACAAAAATAAATGAACAAATAGAGTTTTGCGTCAATAAAAGAATGAGAGAAGAAGAAAAAAGGTTTGTTAGAGGTAAAAACGCTAAAATCTTTAGAAGAGATATTTTAATAATTATTTTAATTATGGTAGCTGGTTATTTTGGTTATTGTCTTTATGATGTTGATTATTTTAATTTAAGAGGAGTTAAGATAATAGAAAAAGTAACTGATAATAATCAAAATACTAATAATAATGATACAGAAAAAGAAAAAGAAGAAAAAAGTAAATATTATATAGATAATTATGGTTATTTAATAGATAAGCTTAATATCGAAGATAAAGAAGTATTTGATTTATATAAAAATAATATTAGTAAAAATAATGTTTCTAACTCTTTAAAATTAAAAATTGCCTATAAAAACTTAAATACTAATGATGTTAAAACAGAATCAGGTATTATCAATATAGATAAAGATAAAATGTCTGATTCATATAAAAATGTATTTGGAAATAATGATTTAGACAATGGTGTTTTTAGTTATAATAATATTAAGTTTATGTTTTACAATGATAAATATTTGGGATTTGATGAAGATAAATATAATGTTAACTTATTAACTAAAATAACATTTGCCTATATTGAAAAAGATGAATTAGTTTTTGAAGTATTAGTGGCTAAAAAGGAAGATAATAAATTACTTGATATAGATGGTAAGATAGTTGAAGATAATTATCATGATGAAGATATTGGAAAATTTGAAAGTAAATTAACTAAATACAAATACATATTTAGTAAAGATAATAATAATTATTACTTTGATAGAATTGAAAAATAGTGAATAACTAAAATAATTATATATTTTAGAAAGGGGAAGAAGTATCATGAAAAAGACAGTAGCTATTATTGGTGGTGGAGCTAGTGGAATTATTGCTAGTATTTATGCAGCTAAAAGAGGTTATAATGTAATAATTTTAGAAAGAAATTCCACTTGTTGTAAAAAAATATTAATTACTGGTAATGGAAAATGTAATTATTTCAATGATGATTGGAATCTAAAACATTATCAGACTAATAGTGTTGAAAAAATAGCTACTGTTATAAATGATGAAAATAAAAAGGAAATATTATCATTTTTTAATAAAATTGGGATTGTACCTAAAATAAAAAATGGCTATTATTACCCATATTCTAATCAAGCAGTTAGTATAAAAACTAATTTATTAAGAGAGGCTACTTTAAATGGTGTTGTAATTAAAAATGATTGCTTTGTAGAAAAAGTTGAAAAGAAAGATAATCATTTTTTAATTAATGTTAATGAGGAAATAATAGTTTCTGATGCAGTAATTATGGCTACTGGTTCTAAGGCATGTCCTAAAACAGGTAGTGATGGGAATGGATATACTTTGGCAGAATCATTTGGACATACAGTTGTACCAGTTTTACCATCTTTAGTTCCACTTAAAACTAAAGGAAAGTTTTTAAAAGAATGGAGTGGTATCAGAACTGATGTTAATATATCATTATATGTAGATGGTGTTAAATTAAAAGAAGAATATGGTGAAATCCAATTAACTGATTATGGTATTAGTGGAATTTGTGTGTTTAATTTAAGTAGTTTAGCTAATATAAATTTAGCTAAAGAAAGAAAGGTTTTAGTTAAGATTAATTTTATACCTTGGGTTGTTTCTATCAATACTTTTATTAATTTTATAGATAATCAATATAATAAAAATAAAAAAGATATTATGTCATTACTAGAAGGAATCTTAAATTATAAATTAGTTAGTGTTTTGTTAAAAGAAATAGGAGTTAGTATAGATACAACTTTTGATGATTTAACAAGTAATGATTTAGAAAAAATATATAAACAATTATCACAGTTTGAACTTGAAATTATAGGTAGTCAAGATTATGATAAAGCACAAGTATGTAGTGGTGGAGTTTCACTTTTAGAAGTAGATATGAATACTATGCAATCTAAATTAGTAGATGATTTATATTTTACTGGTGAGATACTTGATGTTGATGGTGATTGTGGTGGCTATAACTTAGCTTTTGCTTGGGTAAGTGGAATGATAGCGGGTAAAGAGGTTTTAAAAGATGATATTAGTAAGACAAATTAAACTAGCTATACTTGATGATAATGAATTGGAACTTAAGAAAAAAATAGCTAAGAAATGTAATATTAAAATAGATGATATAATTTCATATAAAATTTCTAAAAAATCAATTGATGCTAGAAAAAAAGATGATATTTGTTATGTATATGAAGTTAAGGTAAATATTAAAAATGAAGATAGAGTGTTAGTTAATAATAAAAGTAATGATATTTTAAAGTCAGTTGATGAAAAATATAGTTTTGAAATAACTGGTTTAAAGAAGATGAAAAATAGACCAATAATAGTAGGAAGTGGTCCAGCTGGATTGTTTGCTGGTTTATTGTTAGCTGAAAATGGCTACAGACCTATTATTATTGAACGTGGTGAAAATATTAATGATCGAGTTAATAGTGTGTCTAAGTTTTGGAATGATGGTGTTTTAAATTTAAATAGTAATGTTCAATTTGGTGAGGGTGGTGCTGGTACATTTTCAGATGGAAAACTAAATACAATGGTTAAAGATAGTAAAAATAGAGGTAAGAAGGTATTTGAAACTTTTGTAGAATGTGGTGCTCCTGATGATATCATGTATTTGAGTAAGCCTCATATTGGAACTGATTTATTAAGAAAAGTAATTATTAATCTGAGAGAGAAAATTATATCTTTAGGAGGAACTTTTTATTATAATACTTGTTTAACTGATATTGTTGTTAAAAATAATAAAATAGAAAAAGTAATATTGAATGATAGTAAAGAGATGAATTGTGATGTTCTTGTACTTGCGATAGGGCATAGTGCTAGAGATACTTTTAAAATGTTATTAGAAAGAAAGATTGAGATGAGTTCTAAACCTTTTGCGGTTGGTTTTAGAGTTCAACATCCACAAACTTTGATAAATGAGATTCAATATGGTAAAAAATATGCTAAAGTGCTTCCACCTACTTCTTATAAATTAACATATAATGATTTAAGAAAGGGTGTAAATATGGCAAAAAAATTCAGCACTGAAAAATCAGCGTCGTTTATAAACGGGATCCTCGGAAAGATAGTAAAT
>CAKPAQ010000029.1 GCA_934133015.1 uncultured Bacilli bacterium
ACACCTCTTTTTTTGAAAAAATATAACCAAGTTATTGACTTATTACAACAAAAATGTTATAATAAAAAACAAGAATACGTTTAAATAATATTTTTTTTATTCTGTTTAATAACTTGGTTATATTATATCTAAACTTCTTTAGAAAGTCAATAGTTTTTCCAAAGAAGTTTAGAAGTTTGGATAATTGTACAAAAATAAAGGAGGATTTTTATGTATAATTCACAAGAAGTAGCAGAAAAAATAAAACAAACGGCTAAATTAAAAAAGATATCCATAAGCAAAATGCTATTAGATTGTGAACTAAACAAAAATACTCTTTTTACAATGCAATCTAATGGATACTTACCACGAACTGAAACTTTAGGAAAAATAGCAGATTATTTAGAGGTATCAGTAGACTATTTGTTAGGTAGAACTCAAGAATCTACTAAAATAATAAGTGGTAATCAAATTAAAACGGGTAATATAACTGGTGATAATAATGCTAATATGAATATGGATACCAATAAAACATCTAAATATGATAAAACTACTCTACAAGTAGCAGATATATTTCAAGATTTAGATGTTTTGGATAAAGCTAAAGTTTTAAACTTAATAGCAGAACTAAGCGACAAGGAAAGGGAGTAACGCATCATGGCTAATGAAATAAGACATCTTCCAAAAATAGAAAACAACAATATTAATAGTAATTATAACAATAGTCAAAAAACTAAAAAATGTCCTTATTGTAAAAACACCATGGATAAAAATGAAAAAGTTTGTTCCACTTGTGGTAAAAAATATCCATCAAAATTAAGTACCGCAATAGCTACCATTCTATTGGTTTTTATTATTTTTGAATTTGGTTCATGTGTTAGTAGTTGCTCCTCTAGTGATAGTGATACAATAGAAAATCAAGATATCCCAGTAGTAACTGTAAATACAGTTGGAACAGGTAATTCTAAAATATTTGATACCTTAGCCAAAGAATATGCAACAGATATCAATGCCTTTGATGAAGTTAAAATAGAATATGATAATAGTGATGATGGTAATATTTATATTGTATACTTAACCAAATATGGAACTTCTGAAACGTTTCAAAAAATAAAAAAAGGACAAGAAGATATATCAATATGGAATGACATTGTAGATGCTTTAACTGCTGAAGGTGCAAATAGTTATAACAAGGTAAAAGCTATAGAAAGTGATGCGAATGTAATAATTAATTTAATGAATGATTTAAATGAAGAATTAGCATTAATAATCATTACTGATGGAATATTATTTCATAACGAACTAAATGACAATCAAGATAATCAGGATACATTAGTTACAAGTACAATCATAGCTGGAACTGATAATGGTAATCTTTTAATGGCTTGTGATGTAATTGTAATAGATATTTTAAATGGCTCTATGGATAATGTAATAGGTCAACGTGCTGAGGTGCATATTTCTAAAGATGATTTATTAAGCATTACAGAAAATGAATTTATAGAGTTTACAGAAAATGTTGTAGTGCCTAGTGGTTACAACTGGTTTACTATAATATGTGATGATGGCACTGGAATTAATTTTGTAGGCTCTAACACCAATGTAATTGAGTATGGTAAATTAGATGATGAAGGTAGAATAAATACATTAATTGAAGATATTGACTATAATGCCGAATTAACTGACAAGGAAGGAGCATAATGTTATGGCAAAGGTTTTATTAGATACTTATAGTAAAATAGCTGGTGTAACCATGAAAAATGACCATAATCAAGATATTCAAAGATTATTGCCAACGTTAAAATCTAACGATAAACTAACCTTTATTCGTGAACCTAATAATTCCTATGATAAAAATGCCATAAAGTTATATGTAAACAATATCCATATTGGATATGTTAAAGGTGAACTTGCTAAGACAGTAGCTCCTATTATTGATAATGGCGGTTCGGTATATGGATATGTAACTAAAATCACTGGTGGTAACGACGGAAAAGACTATGGTTGCAACTATAAAATAACTGCTTTTGAAAGAGCTTCTTCTAATAATGTTATTACAAATGATAGCAAAAGTATTATTAGCGACAATATAATGCTCGGTGGTAAGTGGTATAAACGTTCTACAATAAAAGTATTTCAAACAATATGGAAAGTACTTGCCATTATAATTCTTTTAATCTCTCTACTATGTTTTATACTTAATGTGTTCCTTGGAGTATTAATGCTGATAGTATCAATATCATGTTTTGTTATATCCAGAACGTATGGAAAAATATATATCAAGGGTGGTCAATAATAGTTAATGGTTAAAATCTATCATAAATTAAGGAGGAATATCAATGGAAATTTTTTTAAGTCACTCATCTAAAGATAAACCTATTGTGGATAGTTTTATATATTTGCTATCAAGAATTGGTATACCTAGCAGTGATGTATTTTGTACATCTAATAACAGTCTAGTTCCAGGAGAAGATTTTATTACAAGTATAAAGAAAAGTCTTCAAAATGCAGACCTTGTTATATTTTTAATATCTCCTAATTATATAGATAGTTATTTTTGTTTAATGGAAATGGGTGCTTCATGGGCATTTAAAGAAAATATCCTTCCAATTATTATTCCTCCATTATCATTCGATTGGTTACAAAAAACACCACTAAGTCCATTACAATCTATTATGATAAATCAATATGATGATTTATTATATAAGTTATATTTAAAAAAATTAGTAGAAGGAAAACTTATTAAAAGATTAAATATGTCCGAGGAAAAACATCTTGATAAGGACATATATTCATTTATAAATGAAATAAATGATTATGCATTTAAGGAAACTCTCGATTTATCAAAATATAAGTTAGTTCCAATAGTTCAAAATTCTAATCCTGAATCTTTAGAAATTACTCAAAATAATAATACATATAAATTTAAATGCGACTTTTCTACAAATGAAAATTTCCCAATTACTAGCCATTTTTTGAGTGGTGTTTTTATGTTCAAACCTTATAAGAATATTAAAAACTTCAGCAATGAAATAATCATGTCTTTTGAATGTCGTTCTGTAGATAACTCTATTTTTAAACTAGCATTAGAACTAAAAAGTGGAGATAGATTATTTAAATTCTTTGAACAAGTTTTAGATATTGGTAATAAGTACAAAAAATTTTCCATCAGTATAGATACTAATCAATATAATTATTATCTAAATGAATTTGCTGAAATATGTTTTGTTATCCGACCAAATTATTTAAGTATTAGTAAAGGTATGGGTACTTTAGAAATCAAAAATTTAAAATTGGTTACTAATAATAATTTACACCAATAAAAGTAACAAGAAAACTTATAGATATTTGAGTATAGAATAAAAAATCATGATATATTACTATTAATGAAATATATTATGGTAATCTTTAATGAAAGGAGAACTTAATATGAATTGTGTGTTTTTAATGAAAATAGTTGAAAAACAATACATTAATGATTTTATGAAATCCCAAATACATTTTTCTAACTGCAATATTTTTATACAAAATGGCAAAGCAAATGGCAATATGGGTAGAGGTGATACCTTAGAAGGAATATTTGCGAGAATAAATATAAATAATATTAAATTAAATTCATATATCCAACACTATAAAAGTATATTTGGAAATGACCTTGATATAGAAAAAGACGAACAGTATATAAACTTTTTTAGAAAATCTACTCGAGAAATGAGTATTAGTTGTTTTTATAGTATTGATAATAAAATGTTACAAGATAATTTTAATCGTCAATATCCTGATGGCAACTATTCTAATAAAAAATTTCCGATGAAGATTGATGAAAAAAATAATAAAATTTATAATTTTCCTGTTATAATTGATGACCAATATTTAAAAAATTACTCTGCTTATAAGCAAGACAGAGAAGTTATATTGATTAAAGCCTATGATATAATTACTGAATTAAAAAAACTAGGTTTTTTAGGCAATAAGATTGAATATATTGATAAGTCTCAGGAATTCGATATTTTTAAATATTGCTTTGATAAATTAAATAAGTCAGTTTATGATTCTGCTAACGAAAGAATGGATTTATTATTTAAAGATAGTAACTATAAACATGAAAATGAATATAGATTTATTTGTCCTAATAAGTCTTTATTAGATAGTAATAATAATATTGTTTTAGGCAATTTAAGACCGCTTGATATAAAAAATAAACTTAATAATATTAATTATAATGACTATCATATATTTATTAATACAAAAGATTTAGAGTTTTATTCAACAGTAAATTATGAGGTGAAAAAATGCGATTACCCAACGGATACGGAAGTGTAACCAAAGTATCAGGAAATAGGCGTAAGCCTTGGAGAGCTAGAGTGACTTTAGGTTGGACTACTACTGATGATGGCAAAACTAAACAAATAGTAAAATATATTGGATATTACTCTAGTAAAAAGGAAGCTCTAAAAGCTATTGCAGAATATCATGAAAACCCTTACGATATTGATAATAATATCACATTTGCAGAAATCTATGAAAAATGGAGCAAAGAGGCTTATCTAAATATGGTTAATGATACTGCACAAGGTTATAAATCGGCTTACAAGATTTGCACCAGTCTATATGATATGCCTTTTAAAGATATTAAACAATCGCATTTACAAGCTGTTATAGATAATAGTGGTAAAAACTATCCAACATTAAGAAAATTAAAAGTATTATTAAATCAACTGTACGATTACGCTATGGCTAACGATATAGTCAGTAAAAACTATGCTGATTATATTAATATCACAAAGTTTAAAGATACCTCAAATAAGACCACTCATACAATATTTACTGCCAATGAAATCCAAACTCTTTGGGATAACGTTGAACGTAATGAGTATCTACAAATAATCTTGATGTTAATATATAGCGGAGTTAGAATTTCCGAACTTTTAGAACTTAAAAAAGAGAATATCAACCTAGAGGAACGTTGGTTTGATGTAGTAGGTAGTAAAACCGAGGCGGGAATTAGAAAAGTTCCAATATCCAAAAAGACCATCGGTTTTTTTGAGCATTGGTATAATAAAACCTCTAGTGAATATCTACTAACCACACCAGATGGTAAACCTTTTGGATATCGCAATTACTACGATAGCTATTGGAAACCATTTCTTAAAGAGTTGAATATGGAACACCGTCCACATGATACTAGACATACTTGTGTATCAATGTTAGCCATGAGCGAAGTATCACAAACACTTATTAAAATGATAGTCGGTCACTCAGGAGCTATGACTTTAACTGAAAAGGTTTATACTCACATTGAAATCTCTAAACTTATAGAGGCTATTGATAAAATATAAAGGAGGTATCTATGGACGAGTGGTACTTTGATGAAAAAGAAATAAAACAAGTCATATTAGAAAAACAAGGAAAATATAAAATTGATTTCAAAGCTATTATTATGCCAATAATAGTTAGTTTACTAATGCTATTTTATGGAATATATGTTGATAATAATTTCTTTATTCTTGCTTCCATAAATTTGATATTTATAATTATATACTTCGTATTTTTTTGTTCAAAAGTATTTGAAAATATAGAAATCATAAAGAAACTCAAAAAATGCATTATGCAAGTAATTTTATTTTTTCTAATTTCATTATTTGTGAAAGCAATATATAATTTATTATTGTTAATAAAATTGCCTCTTAGGTCATTTACTTTAAAAGGAATAACATATTCCCCTGAAAATATTCTAATACTAATTGAAATCTTCTCTTGGTGGACAACATTTATAGTTTCCATGTTTACGCCAATAGAAATCGAAGTAGCTTCATTATTTTTATTGATTACATATGCCATCTGCAAAGTATTTCAGGAACTTACTATATTGGTTTCATTTAGTAATCAATCCAAATATGTTAAATGGATTTTTAAAAAAGATATGCACAAAATAGAAATGTTCTTTATTCAACTATTATTATTAGTAAAGAGTTTGCTAATAGTATTTTCATTCATAAATATAAGTAATTTATCTAATAGTTTAATTTCAATAGTCTTGATAAATGGAATATATGGTGTTTATAATTATATCATAAATAATTTTTCTAATAATTCAGTAAAAACATATCTTGTAAATGTTATTAAGGAGTTAGAGTACATACTTTCAAAACTTGAACAATGTAAAAGTGATGATATTAAAATCAAAATAACGATTAAGCCTTATTATCTTTATTGCAATAATACTAAAAACAAAAAAATTAATAATGCATTAGAATCTATTAATAATTTGTGCTTTACTGAAGAAGTTGGTAGAAGTAAAAAAATTTATGAAAATAAAGAGTTATTAAAAAAGGAAATTCTAAATACTTTGGATATAATATGCAAAACAAATCCATAAAAAAATTTGATAAATGGCTCTAATAAGGCTCAATAATCGATTAAACCACACATTTATGTGTATAAAAAATTCTCTAAGAGATAGTTCTGCACAAAATATATCGCTTATATGTTTATATACATCCCCTTGCCTATGTGGTTAGGGGATTTATTTAAACATAAAAAAATCCCTAGTAAACATACTAGGGATATAATATTATTTATATTAAACTTTAAAGGGTTCAATTTGATGTAGCACTTTGACATCTACAAGAGCATCAATAAGAGTTCCGTTTGGGAGGTACTCTTGAGAGAACACTTTACCGTCTAGCATAACCAAAGATATCAAATTAGACTTATCATATGGGATAATAGCTTTTAATCTGCGACTAGTAATAGGTAGATTATCGGCTATAGCGTTGAGTAGGTTATCAAAGCCGACCTTTTGCTTAGCAGATATCTTAACATGAGTGCTATCCAATGGGAGCGTATTAGTATAGTCGCACATATCGCACTTATTGAACACCGTAACTTTTGGGATATCATTACAACCCAGTTCGTTAAGTAGCGAGTTAGTAACGTCCAGATGTTCTTGAAAGTCATTAGATGAGGCATCTACTACGTTAAGAATCAAGTCGGAATTAGAAGCCTCCTCCAAAGTAGATTTAAAAGCCTCTACCAAGTTGTGAGGAAGTCTGCGAATTAGACCGACGGTATCGGTTATTAAGACGTTTCTACCGTCAGGGAGTTCCAAACCTCTGGAAGTAGTATCCAAAGTAGCGAAAAGTTTATCTTCAGCCAAAATGTTGGAGTTAGTTAGAGCGTTAATCAAAGTAGACTTTCCAGCGTTGGTGTATCCGACGATAGCCACGCAAAGAACACTATCTTTTTTTCTGCGAATGCGACTAAACTCACGATGTTTTTTAAGTTCAGCGAGTTCATTTTCCAATACAGATATTCTAGTTCTAATGTGACGTTTATCGGTTTCCAACTTAGTTTCACCAGGGCCACGAGTACCTATTCCACCACCAAGCCTAGATAGTGTAACACCCATACCAGCCAATCTAGGTAGACGATACTTCTGCTGAGCCAACTCTACTTGAAGTTTACCCTCTTTAGTTCTAGCACGTTGAGCAAAGATATCCAATATTAGAGTAGTTCTGTCGATAGTTCTAACGTTGGTAGCATCTTCAATATTACGCACTTGAGTAGCAGTCAATTCGTGGTCAAAGATAATCAAATCCACGTCCAACTGTTTGCAAGTTTCGGCGACTTCTAGCAATCTGCCACGACCTATGCAAGTAGACTTTTCAAAGCAAGGTCTTTTTTGGATTACCGTTGCTACGACGTTAGCATTAGCAGTCTTAGTCAATTCGGAGAGTTCGTTAATAGAGGTTTCATTATCGAACTCGCCAGTATCTACGGATATCAAAAGAGCATTAGGGATTTTTTCTTCATTTACAAACATACAAAGTCCTTTCCAAGTAGATACACAATTTTGAAGTTATCTATTTGAAACTTTTAACTACGAACGATAGTCTGCATTGATTTTAACGTAATCATAAGATAGGTCGCAACCATATGCAATGGCAGAACTCTCGCCCATTTTGATATCTGCGACTATGTTTACTACTGGTTTAGATAGTACTTCAGTAGCTTCAGCCTCGCTGTAGTCAACGGCAGAACCATCTTTAAATATAAGGATAGTCTTAACGTCATCAGCGATAGAAACTTCCACACGGTTAGGGTCGAACTGTACGCCAGAGTATCCCATAGCACAAAGTATTCTGCCCCAGTTAGCATCGTGGCCGAATATTGCACACTTGGTCAAAGAGGAACATATTATAGACTTAGCTATAGTTCTAGCATCTTCCTTAGACTTAGCGTTTACAACCTTAGCTTGAATTAAAGCAGTAGCACCCTCGCCATCACCGGCTATCTTCTTAGCGAACTCCTCATTTATATAGTGTAGAGCCTCTAGGAAAGTGTAGTAGTCTTGATTTTTTTCGGTAATAGTAGGATTTTCAGCTAAACCGTTAGCAAGTAGTAGTACGGTATCGTTAGTAGAAGTATCGCCATCGACAGATATCATATTGTAGGTATCTAAAATATCAGTGCTAAGAGCCTCTTGTAGTAACTCTTTAGATATAGCAACGTCGGTAGTAATAAACGATAGCATAGTACACATATTAGGGTGTATCATACCAGAACCTTTACACATACCCCCGATAGTAACCAACTTGCCACCTATTTCCACTTCTACGGCTATGT
>CAKPAQ010000030.1 GCA_934133015.1 uncultured Bacilli bacterium
CACCATTGTAGTTGTAGAAAGAAAATGTTCCTGTACTATCGCCGTTTTTACAATAACCACCTCTAGTTTAATTTACTATTTAATTTTATCATTAAATCAAATTAAAAGAAATACTTTTCATATTCCTTTTTAGTTAACTTCAACTATTGCTAATTTATTATTTTCATGAATAAGAATTAGTTCAATATCACTTTGCCATCCTAAATCCTTGCGATAAGTAATTTTCATTTTAACTTTATAAGCATCAAAGTCCTTATTACTATTTAAGGTATACTCCTCTTTTTCAATATTAACTATTTCAACTTTACTAACTTCTGGTAATTGTTGCTTTCTTCTACCAGAAGAATTATTTTTTACATATTTATAAGTAGTATTAGTTGCTTGCCTTTTAAAATCAGAAACAACTTCTTTACTAACAAATTGAATACCACCAATATCTTGATTACTTAGCTTATTAGTTAATGTATAAAAATCTATCACAAACAACTTACAAATAGTTTTAGCATATTTTTCTTCATCTACATTATCACTACTTAATATATCTTCCAATTCATAATAATTATTTTTATAAATTTTAGTAGCATTACTTTCTAAATAATAATCATAATTATCTATTTTACTAATAGTAGTAATATTTATTGAATCAGTTTTAAAAAAGAAATAACACATTAAAACTACAACTATAATTATTATTATTAATAAAAATACAATAGGTTTATTATTATACTTCTTTTTCTTATTCTTTTTCATTATTCAGTTACCTTTTCTTCTACATAATCACTCTTTGAGTCGATAATATCTTGCTGTTTCTTTATTAAGTCATATACAATTAATGAATTAGATACATTTAAAAGTTTTTCAGCATATTCACTACAATCATTAATATATTTTTCTGTTATTACATCATCAGTTAAACCAATAAATTCACTCTTTTGAGTATTATAATACATTTTATTAGTTAACCAATTTCCATTAGGGAAAACAACAATATTATCATCAGTTGTGTTAAAAATATCTTTACCTAAATGATATTTATTATAGAAACCAAACATATTACCTAGAGTTGGTTGAACATCATACATACCCATAACTGTGTTTATGTCTTTATGTAACTTCTCTTTAGTTTCTTTACTATAAATCATAAAAGGAACTTTTCTTAATAATTCATATTGATAATAATCAACAGGTCTATAATTTTCATCATCTGATGAAATTACATCATCAGTTTCTTTATCATAATTAAATAATCTTACATAATCAGCTTTTGGTAATCTAGCATCATGATCTCCATAAATAACAACAACAGTATTTTCAAGTAGTCCTTCCTCTTCAAGGGCATCAATAAACTCACCTAAAGCTTCATCAGCATAATGAAGTGACTTGAAGTAATTACCAAGTTTAGTACCTTCCATATATGGATAACTTACTGTTTCAGTTTGATTTGTTTCTTCATTATATACTTCTTCTTTAATATCTACATCAAATTCACCATACTTATCAACATCAGCAAAAGGAGTATGGTTACTTAACATGATGACAGTTCCATAATAAGGTTTTCCTTGTTCATTTATTTTTTTGATTTTTTCTACTGATTGTCTAAAGAAGGATTTATCAGATAGACCTAGGCCAATTACTTCATCAATGTCATATTCTTTTTTACTATAGAAATGATCATATCCTAAAGATTTATGCATTACATCTCTATTCCAATAAGAACCATTATTAGCATGCATTGAGAAAGTATAATAACCTTTTTCTTTTAATAATTTAGGTGTACTTATATATTCTCTATTGAAATAACTAACAAAAGCGGTTCCATTATTAGTTGGCATTAATGAGGTAAGATTAGTAAATTCAGAATCACTTGATGTACCTACACTTACTTGAGTATAGAAATTAGTGAAATTAAGTGATTCTTTAGCTAAACGATTTAAGGTTGGGGTTACTTCTTTTCCATTGAACTCTAATCCCATAGCTACAGCTTGCATACTTTCAGCATGAATTGAAATAATATTCTTTCCTTCAAAAATACCTGTATATTCATTAATAATTGTTTGTTCATCAGGTCGATCTTTAAAATATTCATTGAAAGCTTTAACCGCATTATCATAACCAAATAAACTTGTTATTTTAGGTTCAATACTTTTTACAATATCATTTAATTGGTAAGTGTAAATTCCAAATTTCATAACAACATATTCTCTATTCCATTGTTTAGTAAATCTACCAATTTCTAGTGATGTTAACATAGAAATAAATAATAATGCTAGTACACCAGATGAGATAAGACAAGTTATAGCTTTTTTGTTTTCTCTTCTATTTTTATCTTTTACACGTTGTTTAATTTTATCTTTTCTTTTTAAATGGATATTAGTAAAAATTAGGGCAATTGGTGATAATATATAAATAAAATCTTGTACTTTGGCAACATTTTTAGTTACGGCATCACTTACTTGGAATAAATATTCTAATGTGGCAATTAATGAAACAGATACATATGATGTATAAAATGTATAATATAGAGAATTAATCATACAAATAGCCGTTAAAATAATATTTATAGTTAATAGATATGCAAAACGATTCTTTTGTTTTAAAAAGAAACTTATACCACCTAAAGCTAAAACAACTGCTAAGTCAGCCATTATTGGTTTTAAGTTAAATATATTTTCCATAGTATTTATTGTTAAGAATCTAACTAATGTTGCGTTAAATAATGAAAGCAATATAAAAGCAAAGAATAATATATTATTTTTTATAGTTTCAATGATAATATTAGCTACATTAGAAACTACCTTTTTAGGATTTGATTTTATATCAAAGATAATTTTTTTAAATTTGGTAGTAACTTTTTTAGTTACAGCATTTATTTTTTTCTTTACTTTATTCATATAATTTATCATTCCTTTCGTATGTCATTGTATTAATGTTATATTTTGTACTCTTCCGTTTAATTATATCACTTGTTAAAAAAATTTCCAAATAAAAAATATATGACTATTGCTCTAGCATATATTTTTTCTTTTTACTTTTCTAATTCATCTTGAGATGCATTTAAAGCCATTCCTATCATAAATATATATGATAGAAGATAAATCCATAAAAATAATATCAATAAATTAGCAATACTTCCATATAACAAATTATATTTGGAAAAACTTCCCACATAAAATGAATATAATTCAGTTGATAAAATCCAAGCAATAGTTGTGAACAAGGCACCATAAGTTGTAGTTTTGCTTTTTATTTGTTTATCAGGTGCCATTGTATATAGTAATTTAATACAAAAATATATTAGAACAAATGATACCGGATATTTTAATATTCCATAAGTTAAATTAATGGTATGATTAATGGCATCATTTTGGATAAAACTAGTAATAAGAGTTAATATCTTATCACCATAAGCAGGTACTAAAAACATAAATAATAATAAGATTACTAGTATTATTGTCATTATCAATGCCTTTACTCTTCTTGTTAGAAAATCTTTATTTTCTACTTTGTAAATTATATTAGAACTTATAATCATAGAATGTGGTCCATTCGAAGCTAAAATAAAAGCAGAAATATAGAATATAGCGATATTAAAATTCATACTTTTTCCACCTATTGCTTCATTTATAAAACTAGCTACTTCAGTTGGTAGGGTATCTGATACTAATTTCATTAAAGTTTCAATTGACAATGAGAAATTAGCTACAATTGTCGCTATTAGAGCAGCTAAAGGTATAATTGATAAAAGGAGAAAAAAAGCCAGTTGACCCGGTAAAATACCCATTTCTGGCTTTCTTATTATATCAAATACTTTTCTTAAAAAGGCTTTTACTTTATCTTTCAAAGTAACCACTACTTTCTATTACTTATTTATTTTTTCTTTACTTGTGCACATATCTAAAGTAGCTTCATTAATCGCATCATCTATTGTCTTAATGTCATCAGTAATCATGCTATATCCAACAGCGGCACCAAAACCATGAGGCAATTCTTTCATTTCTTTAGTTAATTTTTTACAATATGTATCTACTTGTTTATCACTATAACCAACTAAATATATCAAGAATTCATTTCCATCAGTTCTAATTATTTCACTGTTTTCAAGTTGCGTATTAACTAAGATAGAAGCAGCACTTATAATTAATTGATCTCCTGCTTCATGACCATAATTGTCATTAACATATTTAACATTATTTAAATCAACTATAACGATTGCTTGTGGATAAACTTTACTATTTTCCCAAGCTTCCATATTTAGATTTAGATAATTTCTATTTTTTAATGATGTTAAGATATCAGTATATTTACGTCTATCTTCTTTTTTTACTTCTTTTACTTTTTTCTTCTTTTTAATTATTAGGTATATTGTTAGTAAAATTAAAATTGGTAAAAGTACTAACCCAAGTATAGTTAAATATAATTGTTCAAAACTTGTTCTTTCAAAAAGACTTAGGTTTAAAGAATTTAATCCACTTATTCGATAATTATAATATGAGTTAGTAGTAATTATATAATTAAATAATTTATTGAATTCAGTATTACTATTTTTTAAACCAAAACTATAATCATTACTCATATAGTCGCTATATAAAACTTCATAGTCTTTAAATTTATTATTACGATAATAGTTATATACTTCTTTATCGATGATAATTAGATCATTACCTTTGGTTAATTCTGATATTGTTTTTACTTCACTTATACTAACTTTACTATTTTCCTTAAAGTACTTAGTAATTAGAGTATCTGATAACATTCTAGCATTTTGGTTTTTTAAAGATTCAAAAGAAGTAACTATATCTTTATTTGAAATTTTTCCTAATACTACATACTCTTCTACAAATGGTGAAATAGAATCAGTATAATTTGAATTAGAATAATCAAAATTATTAAAGTAAATATCTACTTCTCCATTAGCTACAGCTTTTTTTAAGTCAGCTATTGAATCATATTTTTGATAAGTAAAATCAATATTAGTTAATCTTTGCACACGTGCGATATATTCAGCAGCTATTCCTGATGGAATCTTATCTATTTCTACTTCATATGGATCATTTTTTACGTAACCATATACATAAGATTTAGAAATTAAATCAGCTTTGGTTTTATCATTTATATTATTAGTTGATGCGTAGTAATTTAAATATTCTTTATTGTAAACATCTACATAGTTATTTTCTTTCCATCTTTCAAAGTATTTTTTTATTATTTTATTTAATTGAGTATTATCATCACTTAAAGTTATT
Organism: uncultured Bacilli bacterium; assembly: GCA_934133015.1. Classification (GTDB taxonomy): domain Bacteria; phylum Bacillota_I; class Bacilli_A; order RF39; family UBA660; genus Alloscybalousia. The sequence continues at coordinate 5,244 of CAKPAQ010000030.1, forward strand.
ACTATTTTCTTACTCATTTCCGTAAAATAATAATTAATATAATATGATCCTTGTTCTATAGTTTTATCTAAATATAAGATTTGAGGTATTATCATCATAGTGATATTTCCTGTTTCTAAATCAGATACCATTGTATTAATATCGTCATATGTCTTATAGGTTAATTCATTACCTGTTTTTAGATAATAACTTAATTCACCAACATCATTAGTAAGACACCCAATTACTTGATTAGTTATTTCACTTATTTTATCATATCTAACTTTATTAGCACTAACGGCAATATAACCATCTTCTGCTATTAAGATATTTTTATCAGTTAATTTAGTGTCATTATTTAGGACTTGAATTCTTAAACCATTAGTAGTTGTAGATTTTTCTTTCAAGTATGATATTTTATTAAATTCCATTTCGGTATCAGTTTCAAAATCTTCAATAAAATCAAAGATTACACCCTTACCATTCATTGAATAAATAGGAATATTATTAGCTATTTCAAAATCATATTTGTTTTCAGCATGTTCTTCTATCCATCTTTTTTCTACTATTGTTAAATTAGTTTTTTCATCTTGGTAATTTAAAGTAACATATAAACCAATAAAAACTAGTACAGCAACTATAGTAGGAATAATTATTATTAATTTTTTCTTCATTAAGATTCACCTTCTGTTTTATCGCGGTCTTTAGTCCAAACAAAGTCGCCTGAATTATGATGTTTATAACCTATAATTGGAAAATTATTTTCACTTTCTTCATTCTTAGTTACAAATATTTGAAAATCATAATATCCTTTTTGACTATCATTAAATGGTTCTAAGACTGCACTTTTTAAACTTTTAGCTTCATCTATACTAGTGTCTTGACTAACAGTTATAGAAACATTAATTAATTTACCACTTTCTCTTACTGTTACATCAGTTACTTTAGTATTTTCTTTTAGTTTAGATTCTACATTTTTATAAGTATCTTTACTTACTTCTACTTTTCCTACTAAGCGATCTCCATATATAGCTTTTCCTTCATTAGGAAAGAATAATTGTTTAGCTTCAAATAGGCAAAATACTAAAATAATGAACAAAACTACAGCGATAATTGTATATTTATTCTTCTTTAACATTTTTATTCACTCCTCATATTCTCAATATCGATTATACAATAAGTTTAAGTTTTAATCAATAATTACTAATTTTTTGAAAGTTGGTCAATTAATAATTTATTAGCTAAAGCTGGATTAGCTTGACCTTTAGTTTCTTTCATTATTTGACCCATTAAATATTTGATAGCTCTATCTTTACCTGCTTTATAATCAGCAATACTTTCTGGATTATTATTAATAACTTTTTCTATAATATTATCTAAATCAGTTTGACTTAGTGAATTTACTTTTTTAATTTCTACAACCTGTTCTAGTTTTTTATCAGTTTCCATTAGATCTACTAATATTTCTTTAAATATTTGATTGTTGATTTCTTTTTTATCTAACATATTAACAAGAGATGCAAATTTATCTTTATCAAGTTTGGTGTTTTGTAACTTAGTATTATTTTTATTTAAATAGGCAGAAATCTCTCCTAATAATAGATTACTGGCTATTACTAAATTTATATGTTCAAGACTAATTAGATAATCACTTATTTGCTTATTAGCAATTATTTTTTCAATATTAATAGGATTAATTCCAGCTGCTTGATAAATTTTTCTTCTTTCATTTGGAAGTACTTCCATATTATTCTTTACTTCATTTATATATGAATCATCTAATGTATATGACGGAATATCTGGTTCTGGAAAATATCTATAATCATTACCTGTTTCTTTTACACGCATAAGAATGGTTTTATCTTGTTTTTCATCAAAGCGTCTAGTTTCATCTTGAATTATATTTCCTTGTTCTAATTCTTCAATTTGTCTTTCACTTTCTTTTATAATAGCTCTACCTACACTACTTATTGAACCTATGTTCTTAGTCTCAGTACGAGTACCTAATTTATCAGTTTTGGATACGGAAACATTGACATCACATCTCATACTTCCTTCTTCCATCTTACAATCAGATACATTAGTGTATAGAAGTAATTCTCTTAATTTTTCTAAGTAAGCCATAGCCTCTTTATCACTATTCATGTCTGGTTCTGAAACAATTTCAATTAAAGGAACCCCATTACGATTAAAGTCTAAGTAAGATTTAGTTTTAGCATGAGTACTTTTACAAGTATCTTCTTCAATATGGATATCATGAATACCAATTTTTTTAGTTATTCCATCTACTTCTATTTCAACATAACCATTTACACCAATAGGATTTCTAGCTTGAGTTATTTGATAACCTTTAGGTAAATCGGGATAAAAATAATTTTTTCTATCAAAGACAATTCTTTTATTGATTTTACAGTTCAAGGCTAAGGCAGCTTTTAGAGCTAGTTCTACTCCATAACTATTTATATTGGGTAATGTTCCAGGTAGGGCAAAATCAATTTCATTTATATTAGTGTTGGCTAAAGTTCCATAGTTATTTAATGAATCAGAAAACATTTTAGTATTAGTTTTTAATTCACAATGAACTTCAATTCCAATAGTTGTTTTATAGTTATTCATTTTTACCTCCATTTAATTTTAGTTTTGTTTCTAAGAAGGCAGCTAATTGATACATTTTTGCTTCTTCAAAACGATTACCAATAATGTGTAGGCCAATTGGCATATTATCTTTGTTTACTCCCATTGGGATAGACATTCCAGGTAGTCCTGCCATATTAACTGGTATTACTAAAACATCATCCATAAATGATTTTGATGGGTCATCCATATTTTCATCTAAATTATAAGCTGTGGTTGTGGTAGTTGGTCCTAAGATATAATCATAGTCAGCAAAAATACGATCAAATTCTTTTTTCATAGAACTTCTAATAGCTAAAGCTTTATCATAGTATATTTTAGCATTATCACCACTTAACAAATAACTTCCTACCATAATTCTACGCTTAACAGCAGTTTTTTTATTTATTTTACTAATTTTTTACAAATTCTGTTTTTCTACCACTTCACCCTGTTTTTTGTAAATACTTCCTGCCGGAACAAATCCTCTCACGGAAGATAACGGATAAATATTTGTGTGGCTTCCGACTACTGTTCCCGGATTCAAAATACTTCCACATCCGACTTCTACTTCATCTCCAACCATAGCTCCAAACTTCTTCATACCTGTCTCAATATTTCCTTCTGCTGTCTTAACAACAACCAGTTTCTTATCTGATTTTACATTGGATGTAATAGAGCCTGCTCCCATGTGTGATTTATATCCAAGAATAGAGTCTCCAACATAATTATAATG
>CAKPAQ010000031.1 GCA_934133015.1 uncultured Bacilli bacterium
ATATGGGTGATTATAATCATATTCTAAAATATTAAGCTTCCTTGTTTTATTATAAAATCGGTGTTAAAATAAGTTACCAGAAGTAATTTAATATTATTGATCAATTGGAGGCCATTATGTTCAAATTAGAATCAAAATATCAACCAAGTGGAGATCAGCCACAGGCAATTAAAGAATTAGTAGAAGGAATAAACGAAGGTAAAAAAAGTCAAGTTTTATTAGGGGCAACTGGAACTGGAAAAACTTTTACAATCGCTAATGTAATTAAAGAAGTAAATAAACCAACCTTAGTTTTAGCTCACAATAAGACACTTGCAGGGCAATTATATTCAGAATTAAAAGAGTTGTTTCCAAATAACCATGTATGCTATTTTGTTTCATACTACGATTACTATCAACCAGAAGCCTATGTTCCATCAACTGATACTTATATAGAAAAAGATTCATCTATTAATGATGAAATAGATGAACTTCGTCATTATGCTACTAGTTCACTTTTATCATATGATGATGTTATCGTAGTGGCAAGTGTTAGTTGTATTTATGGTATTGGTGAAGTTGAAGAGTATCGTAATAAAATGATATCACTTGCGGTAGGAGATAATGTAGAACGTAATACTATCATGGCTAAACTAGTTGAAATGATGTATGAAAGAAATGATTATGATTTTAAGCGTGGTTCTTTTCGTGCCAAAGGAGATGTTCTAGAAATAATTCCTGCTTATCAAAATACCAAAGGAATCCGCATTGAATTCTTTGGCGATGAAATAGATAGAATTAGTGAAATTGATACCCTAACTGGTGCTGTTTTACAAAATAAAAAAACTATTACTATCTTTCCGGCTAGTCACTTTGTAACCAGTGATGAAAAACTAATTGAAGCAACTAAAAGAATCAAAGCCGAATTAGAAGAAAGAATTAAATATTTTAAAGATAATAATAAATTACTAGCTGCTGAACGAATTGAACAAAGAACTAATTATGACTTAGAGATGTTAACTGAAACTGGTTTTTGTCATGGTATCGAAAATTATTCTCGTCACATGGCTTTACGTGGTGAAGGAGAAACACCTACAACCCTAATGGACTTCTTCCCTAAAGATTATTTATTAGTAGTTGATGAATCACACGTAACTATACCTCAAGTAAGAGGAATGTACAATGGTGATAGAGCTAGAAAAATGAACTTAGTTGATTTTGGCTTCAGATTGCCAAGTGCCTTAGACAACAGGCCACTAAAATTTTCTGAATTTGAAAGTAAAATAAACCAAGCTATATTTGTATCCGCAACACCTGGTGAATATGAATTAAGTAAAACTAATAATCAATATGTTGAACAAATCATAAGACCAACTGGACTATTAGATCCAACAATAGAAGTAAGACCAAGTATGGGACAAATTGATGATTTAGTTGGAGAAATTAAAGACAGAATTGAAAAAAATGAAAGAACTTTAATCACAACTCTAACAATACGTATGGCTGAAGAATTAACTAATTATTTAAAGGATATAGATATAAAAGTAGCTTACTTACATAGTGAAGTAAAAACACTAGAAAGAATGCGTATAATTAGAGATTTACGTCTAGGAAAATATGATTGTATAGTAGGAATTAATTTATTGCGTGAAGGAATTGATATTCCAGAAGTTAGTTTAATAGCTATACTTGATGCTGACAAAGAAGGTTTCTTACGTAGTGAGCGAAGCTTAATTCAAACTATAGGTAGATGTGCAAGAAATGCTAATGGACATTGTATAATGTATGCTGATAAAATAACCGATAGTATGGATAAAGCAATTAAAGAAACTAAACGTCGTCGTGAAATTCAACAAAAATATAATGAAGAACATGGTATTACGCCACAAACTATTATTAAAGAAATTAGAGACTTAATCAGTAACAATCAAGATGAAGTTAAAGAAAATAAACCACGTAAAAAGGATAAGAAACAACTATTAGAAACAATCAATGAAATTGAAACTGCTATGAGACAAGCTGCTAAAGACCTTGATTTTGAAAGAGCTATGGAATTAAGAGATGCTTTATTTGAATTAAAAAGTGAATTATAGGAGTTCTTATAGAAATGAAGAAGTTTAAAAGAATATATATAGAAATCACTAATAAATGTAATTTAAACTGTTCCTTTTGTTCTAATACTAATAGATTAGTTCAAGAAATGTCATTAGAAAAATTTGAGATAATATTAAAAAAAATAAATGATTATACTGATTATATTTACTTGCACGTAAAGGGTGAACCTTTACTCCACACTAAGTTAGATCGAATACTAGAACTATGTAAAAAATACAACAAAAAAGTTAATATAACTACAAATGGAACTTTATTAAAAGAAAGGTATAACATTTTAAATAATAGTGATTGTATTAGACAAATAAATATATCACTTCATAGTGAAAACACCAAAAATAATTACTTAAATGAGGTACTTGAAACTACTAGTAAATTATCAAATAAAATGAATATAGTATATCGTTTTTGGACTCTAGATAAGTACCAATTTGATACAAAATCAACTAATATTGTTGATAAAATAGTTGATTTTTATAATTTATCCCCAGAAATTGTGGAAAAAATCAAAAAAGAAGAAAATATCAAATTAGCTAATAATATTTACATAAGTAAAGCTAATAAGTTTATATGGCCAAGTCTTTCAAATGCTTATTATCAAGAAAACGGATATTGTTATGGATTAAAGACACAGTTAGCTATTTTGTCAGATGGTAGAGTAGTACCATGTTGTTTAGATGGAGAAGGAATAATTACACTTGGTAACATTTTAAAAGAAGATTTATCAACTATTTTAAATAGTAAAGAAGCTACAGAAATATTAACTGGTTTTATGAATGGAAAGGCATGCCATGAATTATGTAAACACTGTAGCTACAAAGAACGTTTTAATCGTTTTTAATTTTTATAGTATTATCTAGTTATTCTTCTAAAATGAGCTTAATATCCTTTTTTCATTATAAATTAGGGATAAAACAAATTGACAATTATCCGAGTTTGTGCTATTATAATCATCCATTGTTAATGGGAAATGGAGTGGTTATAGTGAAAAATATTAAGATTCCAAACCGTTATGATATAAAAAATACTTACTTAGGATTAGCTGAGACTATTAATCCTAATGCTGGATATAATGAAAAACAAGTAATACCTAAAATAATAGTTTTACAAAGAGTAAATAATAAATTAGTCCCAATGTGGCCTGATTATGAATATCACAATATAATTGATAGTCAACCAGCTGCTAGTTATTTAGATAAAAAAGAAAGCGGTTTATTCGGTTATATTACCGATAGTCAACTTCAAAAAGCAATCACAAGAACAGGATTTAAAGAAGCTGATAGAATTAATAGAAATGAAAAAGTACTTAAAAAAGTAGCCTAAGACACTTTCAAATAAAAAGAAAGTGTTTTTCAATGTCAAAAAGCATTGTCAAACAAATGTTTTATTGATATAATAAGTATATATTTAACAAATAATTGAAAAAATAAGTGTTATAATAAACAATTAGAAAAGGTGATGTAAGTGGATAAAATAATTATAAAAGGTGCTCGTGAAAACAATTTAAAAAATGTTAATTTAGAGTTACCAAAAAATAAATTAATAGTTATGACTGGAGTATCAGGAAGTGGAAAATCATCTCTTGCTTTCGATACTATTTATGCTGAAGGACAAAGACGTTACGTAGAGAGCCTTTCTGCATATGCTAGACAATTTCTAGGTGGAACAGAAAAACCTGATGTTGATTCTATTGAAGGATTATCACCATCTATTAGTATCGATCAAAAAACAACTTCTAAAAATCCAAGATCTACTGTTGGTACAGTAACTGAAATATATGATTACTTACGTTTATTATTTGCTCGTATTGGCGTTCCTTATTGTCCAGAACACAAAATACCAATAACTAGTCAAAGTGTAGATGAAATAACTGATAAAATCATGGAAAATGAACTTGGAACTAAACTAATAATTATGGCTCCTGTTGTTCATGGTGAAAAAGGAACTCATAAAGAGTTACTTGATGATTTACGAAAAGAAGGTTATGTCCGTGTTCGTGTTAATGGTGAAACTGTTGATTTAAGTGAGGATATTGATTTAGAAAAAAATAAAAAAGATAATATTGACGTTATAATAGATCGTATTGTTTTAAAAGAAGATATTAGAAGTCGACTTGCTGAATCAATAGAAACCGCTATTAAATTGTCACATGGTAAAGTAGTAATTAATTATGTAGGTAATAAAGAAGTCGTATATTCTGAAAACTTTGCTTGTCCATATTGTGATTTTTCTCTACCAGAGTTAGAGCCAAGAATGTTTAGTTTTAATGCCCCATTTGGAGCTTGTCCTGACTGTAAAGGACTAGGAATAAAACTTAGAATGGATCCGGATTTAGTAGTACCAGATGCTTCAAAAAGCCTAAATGAAGGCGCTATTAAAACATTAACTGATGATCCTGAAGCCTTAGATTTCAAAAGATTAGAATGTCTATGTAAACACTACAAAATAGATATGGATAAACCATTTTCAAAACTTACTAAGAAAAATCAAAATTATATTTTGTATGGTAGTGATGAAATAATTCACTTTAAATATCAATCTAAAAGTGGAAATTTATATAACCAAAAAGACTTTTACGAAGGAATTATCAATAATTTAGAGCGAAGATATATGGAAACAAGTAGTAGTTGGATTCGTGATTGGTTAGAAAATTACATGATTGAAACTGAATGTGAAACTTGTCATGGAGCTAGACTTCAAGATAGCGTATTGTCCGTTTTAGTAGGTGGTAAAAATATCTATGAAGTTACCTGTATGAGTATTAAAAACTTGATACCATTTTTCAAAGATTTAAAATTAACAGCTTCTCAAAAAGAAATATCAGATTTATTAGTTAAAGAAATATTATCAAGATTAGAATTTTTAAAAAATGTAGGATTAGAGTACTTAACACTAAGTCGTTCTGCTGGTACGTTATCTGGAGGAGAAGCACAAAGAATTAGATTAGCTACACAAATAGGTTCAAAACTAACAGGTGTTTTATATGTATTAGATGAACCAAGTATTGGCTTACATCAAAAAGACAACGAGAAATTAATCAATTCTCTTTTAGAAATGCGTGATTTAGGTAATACTTTAATTGTTGTAGAGCACGATACAGATACTATGTTAGCCAGTGATTATTTAGTGGATGTAGGTCCAGGTGCTGGTGATAATGGTGGACATATTGTTGCTGCTGGAACACCAGAAGAAGTAATGAAAAATGAAAAAAGTATAACCGGCCGTTATTTAAGTGGAAAAGAAGTTATAGAAGTTCCTAAAACTAGAAGAAAAGGTACCAACAAATACATTGATATTAAAGGAGCTCAAGAAAATAATTTAAAAAATATCGATGTTAAAATTCCACTTGGAACCTTTACATGTGTAACAGGAGTATCAGGAAGTGGTAAAAGTACTCTTGTTAATCAAATATTATGTAGAGCTGTCTATAGTAAAATTTATAAATCAAAAGTTAAACCTGGTAAACATAAAAAAATAACAGGATTAGAACAATTAGATAAAGTAGTTGAAATATCTCAAAATCCAATTGGTAGAACACCAAGAAGTAATCCAGCTACTTATACTGGTGTATTTGATGAAATAAGAGATCTATTTACTACTACTAAAGAAGCTAAAATGTATGGTTTTGGTAAGGATAGATTCTCCTTCAATGTCAAAGGTGGTAGATGTGAAGCATGCCGTGGTGATGGTGTTAAAAAAATTGAAATGCACTTCTTACCAGATGTCTATATTCCTTGTGAAGTTTGTCATGGAACTAGGTATAATAGTGAAACTTTGAGAATAAAATATAAAGAAAAAAATATTGCTGAAGTACTAGATATGCGCGTTAGTGAAGCCCTAAAATTCTTTGAAAATGTTCCTAAAATTAAAAATAAATTGCAAGTATTAGAAGATGTAGGAATTGGCTATATTAAATTAGGACAAAGCGCCACAACCCTATCAGGTGGTGAAGCAGGACGTGTAAAACTAGCTAAAGAATTACAAAAGAAACCAACTGGTAAAACCCTATACATAATGGATGAACCTACAACTGGTCTACATTCTGCTGATATTAAGAGATTACTTGCAATTATTCAAAAAATAGTAGATAATAAAGATACCGTAGTAGTAATTGAACACAATTTAGATGTAATTAAATGTGCTGATTACATAATTGACTTAGGACCAACTGGTGGTGATGGTGGTGGAGAAGTTGTAGGAACTGGAACACCAGAGCAAATAGCTAAGATCAAAGAATCCGCAACAGGGGAGTTTCTAAATAAGATTTTATAATTATTTCTAGAAATGGGGCGTATTTATAATGAATACTAAAACTAAAATAAATGCTCTAATTGAGTGGATAATACAAATAATTGGATATGCAATTATATTGGTGATTGTTTCTAGTTTATTTGATACCTTTTATATAGATGATAATCATTTATATCTATATGGAATAACTGCTACCCTGATTATATTTATCTTAAATAAAACTATAAAACCATTATTGTTCTTATTAACCATTCCTATAACTGGAATAACCCTTGGTATCTTTTATCCATGTATCAATCTATTTATTCTAAAACTTACCGATTGGATACTAGGAAGTCATTTTCAAATAACTAATATTTTTATAGCTTTTTTACTAGCTATTTTGATATCAGTAATGAATCAATTGATAGAAGTTTTAATCATAAAGCCATTTATTAGGAGGTTAAAAAAATATGAGTAGAGTAGCTTTAGACTTAGGATTTATACAAATATATTGGTATTCTATCTGTATTTTGCTTGGTATCTTAGTTGCTGGTACTATCATTATTAGAGAAAGTAGAAAACAAAATATCAATGAAGATTTTATTGTTAATGTGATTTTTTATACTATTATTTGTGGGATAATAGGTGCCAGATTATATTATGTTGTCTTTAATTTAGATTATTACTTACAATATCCTCTTGAAATATTAGAAGTATGGAATGGAGGAATGGCTATTCATGGTGGTGTTATCGCTGGCGGTTTATTCATCTATTATTATGCTAGAAAATATAAAGTTAATTTCTTTAAATTGTTAGATATATCAGTAGTTGGTTTAATAATAGGACAAGCTATTGGTAGATGGGGAAACTTTTTTAACGGAGAAGCCTATGGTGGTATAACTACTTTAGCTCACTTAAAAGAAATGATGGTACCAGATTTTATAATAGATGGTATGTATATTCAAGGTGCCTATCATCAACCAACTTTCTTATATGAATCAATTTGGTGCTTAGCTGGTTTTATACTATTACTAATTGTTAGAAGATTTAAATATATCAAAAATGGTCAAGTTACAGGTGTATATTTAATTTGGTATTCAATTGGAAGATTCTTTATTGAAGGTATGCGAACAGATAGTTTAATGCTTGGATCATTAAAAATGGCCCAATTAGTATCTATAGTAGGAATAGTATTGGGTATATTTATAATAATTTATTGTCGAAAAGGAACAAGGTTTGATAATCTATATAAAACCAAAGAAGAAAAAGAAATATTATACTAGGAGGTACAAATGGATAAGTATAACACTATAATAATAGGTTCCGGTGTAGCCGGAATGACCGCAGCACTATATTTAAAAAGGGCTGGTATAAACACTTTAGTTATCGAAAAAGAATCTCCTGGTGGTCAAATAACTAAAACTTCTAAGATAGATAATTATCCAGGATATATAAGTATTGAGGGTGTAGACTTAGCTCTTAATATATTTAATCAATTAACTAATATAGGTGTGCCCTACAGTTTTTCAAAAGTAGTTAAAATAGAAAAACAAGAAAATGGTTATCTCGTCACAACAACTGATAACAGTTATCTAACTGACAACATTATAATCGCAGTTGGTAGAACTCCACGCAAACTACAAGTACCCAATGAAAAAGAACTTTCTGGTAAAGGTATTAGCTGGTGCGCTGTTTGCGACGGACCATTATATAAGAATAAAGATGTATGCGTTATTGGTGGAGGAGCTGCTGCTTTAGAAGAAACAATTTATCTTTCTAAAATATGTTCTAATGTAACATTAATTCATAGAAGAGACAAGTTTAGAGCTAATAAAGAAACGTTAAATGAAGTAAAATCCTTACCTAATGTAAATATCCTAACCAATACAACAATAAAAAGTTTTATATCAACCAATAATAAAT
>CAKPAQ010000032.1 GCA_934133015.1 uncultured Bacilli bacterium
CAACATTCAGCATATGGAAGTCAGGCAAGTGTAAGAATAAATAACAATGAAGCCTATATTACAGGATATGCCTCAACTACTGAACCAACTACAGGAGCAACAAGTTCAAGTACATCAACTAATAGACATGAGTCAACTTCAATAGGAGTAGATGGAACATATACAGTAAATTATTTAAATGCTAATTCAGATGTAGCATCAACTACCGGAAATAAAACAGGTATTTATGATATGAGTGGTGGATCATGGGATTATGTAATGGGTTACACAATAGGAGCCACAACGATAGGTGGTGGTAGTGGAATAACAAGTTTATATCCTAATTTCTTTACGGATAATACTTATACAAAATATTGGGATAAATATACAGTTGTATCAACTACTCTTATAAATTATAATAATAGAATATTAGGAGATGCAACAGGTGAAATGGGACCATTTGGTAATGAGAAGGATCCTGATGGTGTTACCAGATACAAATCAAGTTGGTACAAAACATGTGCCTTTTTTATAGATTCATCTAGACCTTGGCCAAATCGTGGGGGTAATTGGAGCCATGGAAATCTTGCAGGTATTTTTACCTATAGTGGAAAAACAGGTGAAACAATTACAGATATTTCTTATCGTATTGTTTTAACTCCATCCAAATAATCAAAACCAATACTACCAGAAATAGTAGTTTTTTTCTTGTAAAAGAATAAAAAATAAGCTATAGTATATAAATATATAGAAATGAGGTAAAATAATGACTAAACAAAATAATCCTAGTGTGCATGAAGAAATAATTAAATCAGTCAGTAAACTTTGTGTAAAATATATTCGAAAGTACAACAAACAAATATTAGGTATTTATTTATCACCATATCGTGTTGGTGGAATGCAAAGAATAGAAGTAGTAATTGTAGATAATAATAAAGATCCTAAAAACAATATAACTTTAAGTAAAAGAGAAACTCAAATTAATAACTTGAAAATATTATTTAATACTCAATCTGCTAATAATTATAAAAGAAAAACATCTGCATACAATTACAAATTACTAAGAGATTTAAATTATGGAAGTATCATCTATGATACCAATAATGAATTGTTAAAAATAAAAAACACAGCTATAAATGATGAACAATTGATAGAACCAATAAATAGTTATCAATTACCAACTGAATTTACTAAGCTACTTAAACGTAGAATCTACACTTATCGCAGAAAAAAATAATAATATTCTATGTAAAAAGTGTTTTAAATTAACAATAATCAGTGATATAATCAAATTAGGGTGGTAATATGAAAGCATTGGTTACAGGAGCATCATCAGGAATAGGCAAAGAAATTGCAAAATACTTGGATAAATTAGGTTATGAATTAATATTAGTTGCTAGAGATAAAGAAGTATTAGAACAAGTATCTCTAAAATTTAACCATAAGCCTAAAATAATTGTCATGGATTTAGAAGTAGAAAGTAATGTAAAATCACTTTATGTATTAACTAAAAATGAAGATATTGATATTTTAGTTAATAATGCTGGCTTTGGCAACTTTGGTACATTTACGGAAACAGATCTAAATAATGACTTAGAGATGATTAATGTCAATATTAGAGCAGTTCATGTTTTAACTAAATTGTTCTTAAGAGATATGAAAAAGAAAAATAAAGGCTATATCTTAAATGTATCATCATCGGCATCATTTCAACCTGGACCACTAATGGCTACATATTATAGTACTAAAGCCTATGTCTTAAGATTGACTGAAGCCATTTATTATGAATTAAAAAAAGAAAAATCTAAAGTAAGTGTTTCATGTTTATGTCCAGGACCTGTTAATACTAACTTTAATAAAACAGCCGGAGTAACTTTTGCGGTAAAACCATTAAGCGCTAGTTATGTAGCTAAATATGCTGTTGATAAAATGTTTAAACACAAATTAGTAATTATACCTGGTTTTAAAATGAAATTAGCTAGATTCTTTGGTAGATTTTTATCAGATAAACAACTAATGCGAATAACATATCGAATTCAAAAAAGAAAAACAAAATAAATATATAAAGTACTAGAAATAGTATTTTTTTCATTTGAAATGACAAATTTTTATTTTCCTTTTCATCTTGTATAAACATGATTAATAAAGTATAATAATAAGACAAAAAGAGGCGATTAGATGAAGATATTAGAAATAAAAAATCTAAACTTTAATTATAAAGATAAAACAGTATTTAATAATCTAAATCTAACCATTGATGAAGGCAGTTTTACTACTATTGTTGGTAATAATAAAAGTGGTAAAACAACATTAATTAAATTAATATGTGGTCTTTTAGATAGTAGAGAATCAATCATAGCTGGTTATTCTTATATAGATAGTAAAAAAATACATGATAATTCTGTAATGTTCGGTGTAGTGTTTTCTGATACTAATAATAAATTTTTATTTGAAACCGTTTATAAAGAAATGGCTTTTCCTCTAGAAAATTTAAATATCAAGCCAGAAAAAATTGAAAAAATAATTATAGAAACAGCTAAGAAATTCTCTAATTTAAGTTTACTTGATAAAAAAATAGAAGATTTAACTAACTCTGAAAAACAAGAAGTACAGATAATGATTTCTTTACTACATAAACCAAAAATCTTATTATTAGATAACTGCTTTACTATGATGAATAAAACTACTAAAAATAAAATATTAAAAGTACTACAAAATTATATAAAAGAAGACAAACTAACTATTATTTTAACTTCAACTAATCTAGAAGATACTTTAATGTCTAATTACACATATGTTTTAAATAAAGGTAATATTATTATGGAAGGTAGTCCTATTAGTGTTTTAAGAGAAGAATCAATTTTAAATAGAGCAGGGCTAGAATTACCATTCATGATTGATTTATCTTTAAAATTAGAATTCTATGAACTACTTGAAACTGAAATAATAGACATGGATAGGATGATTGATACATTATGGAAATAGTACTAAAAAATGTAAGTTACCGTTATAAAAATAAAAAACTATTAGAAAAAGTAAATCTTAAAATTAGTGGTGAAAAGATAACTGGTATTACTGGAGATAATAAAACATTATTAATTGAATTAATTGATTCTTTAATAAAACCTAGTTATGGTGAAATAAAAATAGGTAACACTACAATCACTAAAGATAATATCTTAGAAATGAGAAAAGAAGTTTGCCTAATAAGTCAAAGATCATATGAACAATTTTTTACTGATACACCTCGTGAAGAAATGATGTTTTTAGTAGGAAGAATAAATTATCAAAACAAAGATATTAATAAAAAAATGAAAGATGCCCTAGAACTTGTTGGTCTAAATGAAAAGTATTTAGATGAACCTATAATAAATCTATCATCTGGTGAAAAGAAACTTTTACAAATAGCGATGGGACTTCTATATAATCCAAAAGTAATAATCTTTGATGAAGTTTTTGTAGAACTTGATTATACAAATAAAAAGAAAATAATTAAACTTATTAAAATGCTTAAAAATAGATATCATAAGACCATAATAATAGCTAGTAATAATAGTAATCTTTTATATGAACTAACAGATGACCTAATAATCATCAAAAAAGCTAGAGTAGTTGCGGCAGATGAAACAGTTAAAATATATCAAGATGTTGATTTCTTAAAATATAATGATATAGAAATACCTGATTTAGTTAAATTTACTTATTTAGCTAAGAAGAAAAAAGTAAAATTATCATATCATAGAGACATTAGAGATTTAATAAAGGATGTGTATAAACATGTTTAGTAAAGATTCAATCCTTTATCAGGTAAATGTAATTAGTAAAGTAATTGGTTTAATATTGACATTAATTAGTATCATACTAATTAAAATACCAAGTTTTGTTGTTTTACTTAGTATAGTAATGTTAATAATATCTGCTAATTATAAGTATACTTTTAGGTATAGTTTAGTTAATTTATTAGTATCAATTATAGCTAGCTTTTATCCACCATTATTGTGGATATCTAAAATAATGTTGTTCATAAATTACACTATTATTGTGAAAAAAATAACTAAGGCTAGTGATTTAAGGTATGTTTTAGAAGTAACATTATATAAGTTTCAAAGCAGAAAAATCACTTATCATATCTTATATATAATTTATTATTTTAAATATTTAAATAGAAATTATAAATTATTAGGAAGATTAAAAGATGAATATGGTATTAAAAATGATTGGTTCTTTGTTAAATTTAGATGGAAAAAAGCTAAATCAAAGACTAAAAATGAAATGAACGAATTTATTACCATGAATAGTTTAAGATTCTATAATTATTCAAATAATAGAACTTATATTGAAAAGCCAACTTGGGAAAGATGGGATTCACATTACGTTATTGCTCATGTCATTATGTTTGTATTTATCATAATTTATGGGGGAATACTATGAGATATAGAATAGATTTTTCCTATGATGGAACAAATTTTAATGGTTACCAGATTCAACCAGGATTAAGAACTGTACAAGGGGAATTAGAAAAAGCTATTAGTTATCTTAATAGACAGACTGCTACTGGGGTTCAATCATCTGGTAGAACTGATAAAGGTGTACATGCCATAAATCAAGTTGCTCATTTTGATTTAAATATAGATAT
The DNA here is from genome assembly GCA_934133015.1 of uncultured Bacilli bacterium. Lineage (GTDB taxonomy): Bacteria > Bacillota_I > Bacilli_A > RF39 > UBA660 > Alloscybalousia. The sequence continues at coordinate 4,616 of CAKPAQ010000032.1, forward strand.
ACCACTAGATAAAATAAAAAGAGGATTAAACTCCAATTTACCTGAAGATATTCACATAAATTGTGTAAAAAAAGTAAGCGAAAACTTTCATGCGAGATTTTCTACTAAGAAAAAAGAATACATTTATAAAATAAATATTGGGGAATATGATCCTTTAACTAGAAATTATATTTATCAATATAATAGAAAATTAGATATAACTAAAATGACAGAAGCCCTTCACTACTTCGAAGGAAAACATGATTTTACTTCATTTGTATCTAGTGAAGACATAAGAGAAAATAAAATAAGAACAATCTTAAAAACAAGTATTAAAGAAAAAAATAACATTATTGAAATAAGTTTTCAAGCTGATGGTTTTATGAAATATCAAGTAAGAAACATGGTAGGTTTATTAATATTTATCGGTTGTGGTAAGAAAAAGCCACTAGATGTAATTAATATTATCGAAGCAAAAGATCGAACTAAATCAGTAAAAACTGCTCCGCCTGAGGGACTATATTTAAAGAAAGTGTGGTATCAATAATGGAATTAGACAATCAAATAGAAAAATTAATAGACAGAATCATATATATTTGCCCTCCATATAATTCTTCACTTAAATTAAAAGATTATACTAGTTTATTAAGAAAGGCCATAGACACAATTTACTATGTAACTAGAAATGTTAAAGCAGTAGAAAGTGATTATTATGTTTTGAAAAAAGTAGCAGAGGACCTACTAGATAATAAACCATCTGGAGCTGTAAGTGAAAATCCTAAAATTAAAGAATTATATCATAAATTAAAACTATCAATAAAAGATATCCCACCAATTGAATCTAAAGAAATAATAGAAAAACCAACAGATATTGATAGTTTGATTAGATCGCTAAAAATATATAAATTAGATGAATCTTATTTATCAAAAGATATTTATTTATCTAGCTATGAGTTATATAGTGATTTAAGAAAAATTATTTTAAAAAGAAATAGTAGTTTAACTAAAAAATTATATGTTGGACATGTTGCCAAAAAACTTTCAAATGTAAAAAATATTGATATTAAACAAGAAGATTGTGACTTATTTAATATTATTAAATTAACTAAAAGTAATCCTGATTTTAATTATAAAGCTAGGTCTTTAGATCATGATACCTACAAAAAATTCTTAATTAATACAAGATTTAATTATAATGAATGGGTTAATGGTCTTATTGAATTAGCAGAATATCCAAAAAAATTAGAAAAAAGTATATTTTGATTGACTTTGACACTAGTTTATAATATAATTTTAACTGGTACATTTTATAGATTCCATATATTTAATTAAGTCCTGGGAAAACTTAATTAAACCGGAAAAAGTAAAAGGAGAAAAATTATGACAAGTTTTATGCAAAAGAAAGAAACTGTTGATCGTAAATGGTATGTAATTGATGCCCAAGATCAACCATTAGGTAGAGTTGCTTCTAAAGCTGCACATATGCTTAGAGGAAAACACAAACCTACTTATACACCACATATTGATTGCGGTGATTACATTATAATTATCAACGCTAAAGAAGCTAAATTAACTGGAAACAAATTAGACAAGAAGATGTATTATAATCACTCTATGTATCCAGGTGGATTAAGAGAAAGAACAGCAAAAGAAATGAAAGAAAAATATCCAGTTGAAATGATGGAAAGAGCAGTTAAAGGAATGCTTCCTCATAACAGACTAGGACGTCAAATGTATAAAAAATTATTTGTATATGAAGGAGAAACTCATCCACATATGGCTCAAAAGCCTACTGTGATTGAGCTTTAATAGGAGGGTTTATCAATGGCTAAAAATAAAGTTTATACTGGTACAGGTAGAAGAAAAACTAGCGTAGCTAGAGTTAAATTAGTATCAGGAAATGGAAAAATTACTGTTAATGGTAAAGACGTTCATGACTATTTACCATATGAAACCCTAATCATGGATTTACAACAACCATTAGTTTTAACTAATACTAAAGATATATTTGATGTAGACGCTACTGTTAATGGTGGAGGATTCTCTGGACAAACAGGAGCTATCCGTTTAGGAATTACTCGTGCATTACTTAAGTATGATGAAACAACAGCTAAAGATTCTGAAAATAGTTTCAGAAAAATATTAAAACCTGCTGGATTCATTACACGTGATGCTCGTAAGAAAGAACGTAAAAAACCTGGTCTTAAGAAAGCACGTCGTGCACCTCAATTCTCAAAGAGATAAAATTATATGGATATCAAAAGCTTTGGAAAATTCCAGAGCTTTTTTTCTTGACTTTAAACCAAATAGTATTATAATTGAATATATGAACAAATATTCATATGTTGTATTAAATAACATATAATGATAATAATAATAAGGAGGTAAAAATGAATCAAGAATGTGAATGTAATATACTTCACCAAGAAAAGGTTGATGAAGTAAAGAAAAACATGTTATCAGAAGATATTCTGATAGATATTTCAGAATTATTTAAAGTACTTGGTGATTCAACTAGAATGAAAATAATATGTTCACTAATGGAAGGTGAACTTTGTGTTTGTGACATAACTAATATAACCAATTCAACCCAATCAGCCATATCTCACCAACTACGTATTTTAAAACAAGCCAAATTAGTTAAATCACGTAGAGATGGTAAAATTATTTATTATTCATTAGATGATAATCATGTAGAAAAATTATTTAAGTTAGGATGTGAACATGTTGAAGAAATATAATTATACTTTAAAAAATCTAGATTGCGCTAATTGTGCAAATAAAATTCAGACTAAGATATCATCTTATCCAGAATATAAAAACGTTGTTGTTAACTTTTCTACTTTACGTTTAAGTTTTCAAACTGATATGGATCAATCAAAAGTAAAATCAGCTATAACTAAGATAGTTAACAGTCTTGAACCAGAAATAGAAGTATTAGATAATAATGAAAAAAGTAATATTAAAAAAGATTATAGTATTATAAGATTATTGATAGGTATATTAATTGGTATAATTGGCTTTTCTATTGATTTACCACTTCATCTTAGTGAAGTACTAGTAATATTATCATATATAATTTGTGCTTCTTCTATACTTTTTGTAATTAGTGCTACACTATTATATTTACTCTTTAAATCATTAATTTTATCTATTAATAACTTATAATCTACTTTATCATATATTTTAACAGGTATATTATTATTTCTTCTAACCGCACTAAAATGTTTTAAACCTAATATTTTATTAGAATATTCTATAATCTCTGGACTTGATCTATATGTCTTATTCAATTCTACATATTTGCTCTCTCCATCAAAAACATCTTCTAATGTATTTAAATTATCATATTTATAAAAAGGATTAATAGTTTGATTAACATCACCTAATATAGTAAAATCAGTATTTCTAAATAACAATTTAATTATTTTATATTGTAATAATGTATAATCTTGTGCCTCATCAATTACAACTAACTTAGTACTAACTCTATAAGGTATATTTGAAAGCAAAAATTTATGAT
>CAKPAQ010000033.1 GCA_934133015.1 uncultured Bacilli bacterium
ATTCAAGTATTAACATTTCAAATAAGTAGTCATCATCATAATTAGGAATACCCCATTCATTATCATGATATTCTACATATATAGGATTACTTAAATTACACCATTTACATCTTTTCATAGTTTATTTCCCTTCTTAGGAATAATAAATTTATTAATATCATTTTGTTCAAGTTCTAATAATCTAATTTTATTTTTTATTCCGCCACCATAACCAACTAAATTATTATTTTGTCCAACAACTCGATGACATGGAATAATTATACATATTGGATTATGTCCAACAGCGCCACCAACAGCTTGACTAGACATTTTAGTAATATTTTTCTTTTTAGCTATCTCATCAGCTATATCTTTATAAGTAACAACCCTACCATAAGGAATATCATTTAAAATATCAGTAACCATTTGTCTAAATGGGGTAGTATTATTGATTTTATATTTAGGAACAAAATCAGGTATTTTACCACTAAAATAAATATCTAACCATCTCTTAGTTTCTTCAAATATCTCTAAATCTTTAAGTTCTGTATTAGTACCATGTTTAATTTCATCATAAGAATTTTCAAACCATAAGCCTGTTAGAGACTCCCCATCACTACTCATTAAAATATCAGAAAAAGTTGATGGAGTTTTATATTTTTGTATAAACATCTAAATCACCAACCAATAATTTAAATCTTATCAAAATAAGTTATTTTTCTTTCTGTTACATCTCTTTCTATCGCATCACGTAATAATTTTCTAACTTTGGCTACATTTTTAATATTTCTAATATTAACAACTGTACCACCTCGATCACTATTACCTTGATGTGTATCAACTGTTACACTAATAGTACCAATTCCTAAAAATCTTTGAATAATATTCTCATTCATATCTGGATCCTTTAAAGTATATAATTCATATGCATTAGAAGAACGATTTAAAAAACCAGTTTGAATTATAAGTTCATCTTTAGTTATTTGATATTTAGTAAAATTCATATGAATTAAATTAAGAAATCTATCCCATATACCACTAGGTCTATCTTCCCATAAAACTTCAAATTCTACTTCTTCAAGTTTATTTTTTTTCATTTTACCAACTCCATAACTAAATTATAACATAAAGATTAAACTAAAAGAATAGAATTCTATTCTGTTCTAAGGGATTCAACAGGATCCTTCTTACTAGCTATTTTAGCTGGAATATGTCCACCAATAACTGTTAAAATAATACTAATTATTATTAATATTACAGCATGAACAATATTTAGTTTAGCAACATTCGCAAGTCCTGATAAATCTTCAATTATCTTATTAGCAGGAATAGTTAGTATATAGGCAATAATTATTCCTAATGTTCCTGAAGAAAGACCTATAATAAATGTTTCGGCATTAAATACCCTTTTTATATCTTTGGATCTAGCCCCAAGAGCACGCAATATTCCTATTTCTTTAGTTCTTTCTAATACTGAAATATAAGTAATAATTCCAATCATTATACTAGATACAATTAATGATATTGAAGAAAACGCTACTAATACTACCGTAATAGCGTCCATAATATTACCAGATAATGATGAAATCATACTTGCCATATCAGTATATTTAATAATATCTTCTTCTTTCTTTATATCATCATTATATTTATCAAGATAAGTAGTTATCTTTTCTTTAGTATCAAAGTTTTTAGGATAAATATAAATAGCTAAAGGTATAGTTTCTGCACCAAGATAACCTAACATTGTATCTTTAGTATTATCTTCATCAAAAGGTTGATTAGTTAAAATATTATAATCTTTGTTCTTTTGAGCATTAACAATTTTAGAATCTTTATTTTTATCTACAATTAATTTAGTCAAAGCATTTGTATAAGCAAAACCACTTCCATTTGTCATCATCTCATAGTCTTTTTTACCACGAATAATAGCCTGAACTTTAATAGTTATACTATTTTTATTATTGTATAATTCTTTTAAATTCTGATTTGGAATAAAACTATCACCTACATTAAGATAGTAATCATCATTCAATGCAACTTTTAATTCTTTATTCATCAATTCATCAAAACTAATTGTATCAGAAATTGATATACCTAAACTTTCAAGCACTGATTCTGACACCTGATTTTTACCATCAACTTGTAAAATTAAGCCTGGTTCATCTTCATTAATTTCACCAACTAAAACATCATATAAATTATCAATAACACTATTTTCATCTTTATTTGGATTAGTAGGAAGTAAAGTCCATTGTGATACTCCCATATTAAGTGTATTAACTAAGTTATAGTTATCATCTTTATCTTTATTTATAATTATTAAGTTAGTTCCTCTTTCATAAGATACACCAGCTATATAATTAGTATCCAATTTTTCTAAATAACTAATAAATTTGTCATTTATATTATTTTTATGAATCATAGTAGTCATAGCATCTTTTTGAACATAAACTTCTTTTGTATCTGGATATTTCTTTCTTTTGTTATTATTATTATTTAATTTTTCTATAGTCTCATCATCCATACTCATGGCTTGTTTAGTAATGGTAATAGGTGCTTGTGACAAAGAGTTTTTTTCAAATTTATCGATTTCTATTTTAAAGCCATTAGATAATGATAAAATCAAAGCTATCCCAATAATACCTATAGAAGAAGCAAAAGCAGTTAATAAAGTACGCCCTTTTTTTGTTTTTATATTATTAAAAGATAATTTCAAAGCTGTCATAAAATTCATAGCTGTTTTTCTAATTTTAATCTCATGTGTATCTTTTTCATTTTCCTTTATTGGGTTACTATCACTTATTTTTTGACCATCCTTAACTTCAATTATACGAGTTGCATATTGAAAAGCAAGATCTGGATTATGTGTTACCATAATTACTAATTTATCTTTAGCTATTTCTTTAATTAAATCCATTATTTGAATACTTGTATTAGTATCAAGTGCCCCTGTAGGTTCGTCAGCTAAAATAATATCTGGGTTATTAGCTAAAGCTCTAGCTATCGCTACACGCTGCATCTGTCCTCCAGATAATTGATTAGGTCTTTTATGAATATGATCAATTAAACCAACTTTTTTTAATACTTCTTTAGCTTTTCTTCTACGTGTTTTAGCACTAACTCCACTAAGTGTCATTCCCATTTCAACATTATCTAAAATAGATATATGTGGAATTAAATTATAATTTTGAAAAATGAAACCAATACAATTATTACGATAACGATCCCAATCAATACTTTTATATTTCTTAGTAGATTTATTATTAATTATTAAATCACCACTATCATATCGATCTAAACCACCAATAATATTTAATAAAGTTGTTTTACCACTTCCACTAGTACCTAATATCGCAACAAATTCACTCTTACGAAAAGAAATAGATACATCTTTTAAAGCTTCTTGAACAAAGTTACCAGTTTTGTAACTCTTATTAATATTTTTAAGTTCTAGCATAAATAATCCTCCCTACCAACTATTAGTATTATACTAAAAAAAAATTCAATTATCTTCTTTTTTTTATATTTATTTTTCATTTTAAGTAATAAACCATTTATAACAAGTCAAAAATATATTAACATTAAATAAATATTTACACAATAAAAAAAGCCTTAATAAAGGCATTCTATTCAGTTATAGTTCTTATATTATTATTATTATATGTTAAACCTTGTTCTTTAGCTACTTGTTGTATTTTTTCTAAAGAAGCAAGTTCATTTATTTTCATAGTTAAACTTTCATTTTTCTTTTCTTGAGTACTAATTTTTTTATTTAATTTTTCTACTTCAAAGTTAATTTTAGATAAAGTTGCTTGTGAGAACACCAATACAAATGGTGTAAGTAAAATCAAAGTTATTGTAAAGCCATAAAAAAGTTTTTCAAATTTAGACATTTTTAATCTTTTCTTTACTTTTCTCATTTTCAGCAACTCCTTTTTATTCTTTTTAATACTCTAAGTTTAGAAGAACGACTTCTATTATTTTGTTCAATTTCCTGATTAGTAGGAACTATTGCTTTACTAGTAACAAGTTCAAAATCTGGTAAATATTCATTAGGAATATTAGGTAGACCTTTAACTAAAGGATCAACACTACTTAAATCTCTCAAGGTATTTTTAACAATTCGATCTTCCAATGAATGAAAGGTTATTATTGAAAGACGTCCATCTTTTTTTAAGATACTAGCTGCATCTTTAACAGTCTGTTCTAATATATCTAATTCATGATTAACTTCAATTCTAATAGCCTGAAAAACTTTTCTAGCTGGATGTTTATCACGACTATACTTTTCAGGAACAGATTTCTTAATAACATCAACTAGTTCAAAAGTTGTTTCTATTGGTTTTTCTTCACGATATTTAACAATATTTTTAGCTATACTATTTGAATATTTTTCTTCTCCATATTGAAAAAATATTCTAGCTAAGTCTTTTTCACTATATTGATTTACAACTTCATACGCTGAGAAATCACTTTCTTGATCCATTCTCATATCAAGTCTTGCATCCTGATGATAACTAAATCCTCTTTTTCCATCATCTAATTGAGGACTAGATACCCCTAAGTCAAAGATAATACCATCAACTTCAGTAATGCCTAATTTTTCAAGTTCTTCTTTCATATAGTAAAAATTACTTTTAATAATTGTAAAATTATCACTAATTTTAGATAATCTCTCACGTGAGAAATTAATTGCTTCTTGGTCTTGATCGAAGGCGAATAAGTGACCCCTTTTTATTCTTTTTAATATTTCACTCGAATGACCGCCATAACCCAAGGTACAATCAACATATATACCATCTTCTTTAATCATTAATGATTCAATTGATTCTTTTAATAAAACACTAATATGCATTTTAATCACCTACAAATCTATATCTACTGTAAATAAGTTTTCAGCAATTTCTGACATACTATCTTTATTACTATCAAAAAAGCTATTCCAATCATTTTCTGACCAAATCTCTAACCTATCACCAACTCCAACTACAACACATTCTTTTTTTAAGTTAGCGTATGAAATAAGTGGTGTGGCTATATTAATACGACCTTGTTTATCGAACTCAACAACAGTAGCTCCTGATAAAAAGAAACGCGAAAAATTACGGGCATCTTTTTTAGTGAATGGTAATGTGGATAATTTATCAACTATCTTATTCCATGAATGTTCTGGATATAAAAATAAACAATTTTCTAAACCTCTTGTAACAATAAATTTTTCTCCAAGATTATCTCTAAACTTAGATGGAATAATAATTCTTCCTTTTTCATCAATAGAATGATGATACTCACCCATGAACATTTTTATCCCCCACTTTTCACCACTATCAACCACTGTCACCATTATATTACTATAAATACCTAAAATAGTAAACCTTTAAAACAATAAAAAAACGACTTATATGTAAAGTCGTTGTAAATATATTTTTTATTCTAAATATGCAGCATCGGTCTCGCTAACTTCATCTATTGTACATTTTTTAGAAACTAGATCTCTATTTAACTTAGATTCTTTTGTCAACTCAACACAATTACCATTTTCATCCTGTAAAGCAATAAAATACTCATATTTAGGATTGTACTCAGTACCAGCATTTTTAATTACTACATAACTTTTATTAGTAACCCACTTTGCATTAAAAGGAGATTTGCGATTAGGATTTTTTTCTAAACTCTTAACCGAAATAACAACCCTTTCCTTATAAGTATCAGGTAACATAATTTTATCTTCAGTAGCAAGCATTCTAACATTAGAAACATATTCTTTAGCCATAGTTATAAAATTACGTTTTTTTTGATTTTGAAAGTAAACTAATAAGCCACATATTACCACTATAAGTAACACTATTATAATAAGCAACCCAAATCTTGTTAATCCTTTTTTATTAATATCTCTCATAACATCACACTCTTATTATAAATATACCATATTTATGGGATTTTTCAAATTTATTTTTCTTGATTAGACAATTTTTTTATTTTTCTTGATTAGACAATTTTTTATTTATCATATTTTTAAGCCAGCAAATAAAATCATCAGTTGGTAAATTTGTTGTTTCTTCACTACCATGAACACGATAACTAATTGTATTATTATCACGTTCATTATTTCCTAGAATTAGAGTAACTGGAATTTTTCTAGTTTGACTTTCACGCATCTTATAGCCCAATTTTTCATTTCTATCATCCATCTCAACACGAATACCTTTATCAACTAATAATTCTTTTATTTTAGAAGCATATTCTAAATGATATTCATTATTAACTGGAATAATATTAACTTGAACTGGAGCTAACCACAATGGTAAACTACCTTTTGTTTCTTCTAGAAGTAGCGCAATAAATCTATCAAGAGATCCAAGAATAGCTCTATGAATTACAACCGGTGTAGCTTTTTCTCCTTTTTCATTTATATAATATAATTCAAATCTTCTAGGAAGTAAAAAGTCAAGTTGAATAGTTGATAAAGCTACTTCATTTCCAACAGCTGGTTTTATTAAAATATCTAGTTTTGGTCCATAGAAAGCAGCTTCCCCAATTGCTTCAAAATAATCAACATCAAGTTCAGTCAACACTTTTCTAAGTGAATTTTCAGCATTATTCCACATCTCATCATCTTGAAAATATTTTTCCTTATCTTGTGGATCTCTCAATGATAAACGACATTTAAAATCTTTAAAACCAAAGTCAGCATATACATTCATTATTAAATCTAAAACATTCTTAAACTCATCCTCTATTTGTTCTGGAGTACAGAAAATATGAGAATCATTTTGAGTAAATGAACGAGCTCTTTCTATTCCTTTAACAGCCCCTGCTGCTTCATACCTAAAGTCATTAGCTATTTCTGCTATTCTTACTGGTAAATCTTTATAAGAATGTAGGAAATTTTTAAATATTACCATATGATGTGGACAATTCATTGGCCTTAATACATATGATTCATTATCCATTTCCATCGCTGGAAACATATCATCTTTATAATGATCCCAATGCCCAGATGTTTTATATAATTCAACACTACCTAAATCAGGAGTATGAACATGTTTATAGCCAAAACTTACTTCTTTATCAGTAATATAATTTTGTAGAATTCGCCATAATGTATACCCGTTTGGTAACCATAATGGAAGTCCTTTTCCAACTAAATCACTAACCATAAATATTCCTAAATCTTTACCAATCTTACGATGATCTCTTTCTTTAGCTTCTGCCAATTGATTTAGATAATCTTGTAGTTTTTCGTCTGTATCAAAACATACTCCATATATTCTTTGAAGCATTTTATTTTTAGCATCGCCTTTCCAATAAGCTCCGCTAACTTTAAGTAGTTTAAAGTGTTTTAATAACTTAGTATTTTCTACATGTGGTCCACGACAAAGATCAGTAAAATCTCCTTGTGTATAACATGAAATAACATTTTCATCTTCATCCATTCTAGAAATTAAATCAACTTTATATGGATCATCTTTAAACATATCAAGAGCTTCTTGTTTACTTATTTCATGACGAACAATATTTTTAGCATCTTTACTACATTTTTTCATTTCTTTTTCGATTTTTTGAAGATCTTCTTCTTTTATTACTTCATCTCCTAAATCAATGTCATAATAAAAACCATCTTCAATAACAGGTCCTACCCAAAACTTAGCATTTGGATATAAATGTTTAACAGCTTGTGCAAGTAAATGAGCACAACTATGATTTAATTTACTTAATTCTTCATTTTCTTTAATATTCATTGTTTATCCTCCTTAAAAATAAAAAAAGCACTTCCAAAAAGGAGTGCTTATACACGGTACCATCCAAAGTTTTACTTAATTTACATAACGGTATCACCCGGGGTCTCTATTAAGAGCCAACTAAAGAGTAGTAACTTTTATTTTTCTTTATTTGCTTACACCAACCACAAACTCTCTTTAAAAGTCCAATAAAAATCTTATCTCTTATTATAGTTTTTCTCGTAAAACTACTTTAATAATATGACTATTTTTATATTTTGTCAATATTATTATGATTCTTTCTTCTATTCATTATGATTAATTTGTGATAATGTCTTAAGTGTTAACTTGCGAAAATGTCTCAGTGTTATAT
>CAKPAQ010000034.1 GCA_934133015.1 uncultured Bacilli bacterium
CTATTATGTTACTGCCATCTGTAACAAATGATGAGACAGTTTGTAATCTTTTATTTATATTCATCTTTAATTCCATAAAATATCTCCAAAAAAAGACTTCTAATTAGTTAAGAAGTCTTTTAATTTTCTTGATCTAGAAGGATGTCTTAGTTTTCTTAAGGCTTTAGCTTCTATTTGTCTAATTCTTTCTCTTGTTACTCCAAATATTTGTCCAACTTCTTCTAGAGTTCTACATTGACCATCATCAAGACCAAATCTAAGTCTTAGTACTCTTTCTTCACGATCTGTTAATGTTAATAACACACCACTTAATTCTTCTTTTAATAATTCTACAGTTGCATATTCTTCAGGAGACATTGTTCTTTCATCTTTGATAAAGTCTCCTAAGTGAGAATCTTCTTCTTCTCCAATTGGTGTTTCTAGAGAAACAGGGTCTTGTGATATTTTATATACTTCACGAACTTTATCAATAGTAACTCCTAATTTTTTAGCTATTTCTTCATCAGTTGGTTCACGATTTAATTCTTGAGTTAATTGTCTTTGAACGCGTGCTAGTTTATTGATTGTTTCTACCATGTGTACTGGAACACGAATTGTTCTAGCTTGGTCAGCAATCGCTCTAGTAATAGCTTGGCGTATCCACCAAGTAGCATAAGTTGAAAATTTGTAACCTTTAGTTGGGTCAAATTTATCAACAGCTTTCATAAGACCAATATTACCTTCTTGAATTAAATCTAGGAATAACATTCCACGTCCTACATATCTTTTGGCTATTGATACTACTAAACGAAGATTTGATTCAGCAAGCATTCTTTTGGCATACTCATCACCTTGTTCAGCAAGTTTAGCATATTCAAATTCTTCATCTGGTGTTAATAGATTGATACGTCCTATCTCTTTTAGATACATTCTAACTGGGTCATTTATTTTGATATCTTTGGATAATGCTAAATCTTCAATATCTAATAAATCTGCACCACCATCATTATCATCATCTGATTCTTCTTCATTTTGACCAGAGGTAATTTCAATATTATTTTCAACAAATAAGTTATATAAGTCATCAAGTGAATCACTATCAATATCAAGTCCTTTTAGTTCTTCTGCTAACTCTTCATAAGTAATATAACCTTTTTCTTTACCTTTTTTTAATAATGTTTGTTCTCTTTCTTCAAGTGTTTTTATTTCCTTTGCCACAATAAATTCAACTCCCCATTTTTAACTTTCTAATCTTCTCAGCTATTTTAGCTTGTTCTAATGGATCTTTTTTTTCTAACATTAATTTCTTTAACCTTTCAATTTCTAAACCGGTTCTTTTTTCATCCACAACTTTGACATATTCTAAAATAACATTATCAGAGATTTCTTCTTCTAATTCTAAAGCTAAAACTTGATTTAATACATCAACTAATTCTTTTTTATCATCTAAATAAGTATAAAAATCTGCGATATTAATTATACCATATATTTTATAATAATAAAGAATTTCTGATGCCAAAAAGCGCTGCTTTTCAGTTGGAAAATATATTTTCCCAATTTCAAAGAGATTGCGTACCTTTTCATTTACAAGCATATAATACAATAAAGATAAGGCAGCTATATCGTATTTATCGTTATGTTTCTTTTCTTTCTCGGGTTTTTTATCAAGTATTAAATGATCATTTTTTTTATCATTTTCCATTAAAGACAGTAATCTTTTTTCTAGGGTATTATAACTCAAATCAAACTCTTTTGCAAGGTTTTTTAATAATAATTCTTGACGAATATCATCTTTGACTTTGGCTATTTCTATTAAAACCTTATTTATATAATTTGCAATTTCTTCTTCACTATTCAAATTCATTCCCATTTTCATGGATTTTATTTTATAATCATTAAACGTTACAGCACTATTTACTAAAGCAATAAATTCATCTTTACCATTTTTTAAAATGTAATCATCTGGATCTAGGCCATCTTTAAGTTCTGCTACTTTTACATTTAAACCCATTTTTTCGAATTCTTCACCATTAATTAAGGTTGCTTTCTTTCCAGCGTCATCACCATCAAAGCATAATATAATATTGTTACTTAATCTTTTAATTAAATTAGCCTGTTCATGAGTCATAGCTGTTCCCATCAAAGCTACAGCATTTTTAATACCGATAGTACTTGATCTTATAACAGCCATAAAACCTTCCATTACAATTACTTGATTTTTTTGTCTAACCCATTCCTTGGCATCATAATAATTATATAGTAAGTTTCCTTTGTGAAAAATAGGAGTCTGTTTAGTATTTATATATTTTTCTGTTTTTTGACCATCGTATCGTCTACCTGAAAAGCCAACAATTCTACCATTTAAATCTTTTAAAGGAAACATAATACGATCAATATATAAATCATGATTATAAGATGATAAACCTATTAGATTTAAAGTATTTAAATCATAACCTTTTTTAGTAAGTAAATTAGTTAAATCACTATTACTTGCTAGACTTAGTCCTATTCCATATTCTTTAATCATTTCATCTGTTATTTTTCGATTAAATAAGTACTCTTTCGCAGCCTTAGCTAATGGTGTTTGAATATTATTTTGAAAATACTTGTTAGACAATTCATAAATATCATAGAATTTTTTATTTTTATCTTCAGCCTTAGAAAGCTTTAATCCTTTTATTTCAATACCTGTTTCAGTTGATAATAGATTTAGAGCTTCTTTAAATGATATATGTTCATAATTCATAATAAAATTGAAAACATTACCACTAGCTCCACATGAGAAACAACGATATATTTGTTTTTCACGTGATACACTCATTGATGGATTAGTATCATCATGAAATGGGCAAACTCCAAAAAAGTTTTTTCCTTTTTGGGTAAGAGGAACATACTTTGATACAACATCTACTATATCTATTTTACTACGAATTTCGTTTATAACATTTATATTAGATTTATCATTCATAGTTATCCCTCCTTTAATAGTTAGTTATTATATCACTTTTTTAACTTTTAAGGCAAAAATCGACGAATATAAGCATGATTTAGTGACATAATATTAATATGAAAAAATTTAAATATATTTTAATAAGCAGTATTATCATTTTTTTAATTAATTTTCCAGCACATTTTGTATTTGACTATTTTCCTAATAATATTACTTCTGTTTTCTTTCCAACTAATGAAAGTATCTTTCAGCACATGAAAATGGTCTTTACTTGTTTCTTTATTTTTTACCTAATATTATATTTTATGCAAAGGAGGCTTAAGTACAACAATATCTTTATACATAATATTATCAGTAGTTTAACTTGTATTGTTTTCTTTTTAATTATATATATTCCGCTATATTTACGTTTTGGAGAAAATATGCTTGTTACATTAATTCTATTATTTATATCAATATTATTTGGTCAATTTATTACATCACTTATTAATTGTAAAAAAGATGATTTTCTTAATATGATAGGCTTACTCACAATTTTCATAATATTTATAGTTGATGGATTTCTTACTTTTAAACCAATGAACAACTTTTTATTTTGGGATCCTGAACATGAAACATATGAAAGAGTCTTTAAATAGACTCTTTTTATATTAGATTTTTTCTGATAAAACTTTCAACGTTCTTGTCTAAATATAAGTCAATAGTACCTTTATCTACTACTTTTATAAATCCTAGACCACTAATAACGATATCTTCATAATATTTTAATTCATAGGTTGTCTTATATAAATCTTTTAGACAAGTTTGTCTTTTGGCATTCATTCTTTTTATTTTAATATCATTTGACATATATATAGTAAAACTATTTTTTTCGCCTTCAACATAATCAATACGTGCTAGTGTACCTATTACTAGACATTGATTTTTTTTAAGTTGATAAGTTTTTGGTTTTATTTCTTTTTTAGGGCTTATTTTCTTTAATAATGTACTATCCACATAGTTTACAATATTTCCTCTATCTACTAAACCTGGTGTATCTATTAAAGTAATTTCATCATTTAGCTCTATTTCGATTTTATCTAGTGTAGTTGATGGTAATGGTGAAATAGTTAGTTCATTATTATTTTCAGAATAATCAGTAATTAATTTATTTATTAAACTACTTTTACCAGTATTAGTGTGACCTATCATATAAATATTTTTACTAGTCTTGTGTTTGTTCATAAGTTCATATAATTTATCAATATTATAATTTTTATTGGCACTTATTACGATTATGTCTTCATAAGAGGAATCTATATTTTTTATGTAGTCAATAATTTTTTCATCTTTAATACTTTTAGGTAAAACATCTCTTTTGTTTAAAACAAGGATCATCTTGTTGTGGATATAATTCCTAATAAAAGTTAAGTCTTTATCTATATTTAGGATATCAACTATGTGTAAAACTAAATCATTGGTAGTATCAATAGATTTTAGTATTTCGATATATTCATCATTACTTTTGGCTACTGTTTGATATTCACCATAGTTTTTAATACGAAAGCATCTTCTACATATATCATTTTCTAATGAAGTTGTATAACCTTCTTGAGTAATATTAGAATCCTGTAAAATAACTCCACAACCTAAGCATCTTTTATCTTTCATTATAATAAACTCCTTTTTTCATTATATTGTTTTGTTCAAAGTATTTTAATATTTTTGCTTCAATTAAACGATTAAGTGCGGTAATCTTTAAGTCTTTTTTAGCCATAGGATCAACTAATATTGTAAAAGCACTAAATCTATTACCACCAAAAATATCAGTAACTATTTGATCCCCTATCATACAAATTTGATTGTTCTTTAAGTTATATCTTTTTTTAATAATTTTAAAGCCCTTTAAAAGTGGTTTTCTAGCTGACGAAATGTAATCGCAATTAAGCTTAGTAGCATAATTTTTAACACGTTTTTTAATGTTGTTGGATATAATTACGATAGTAAAATCTTTTTCTAATTTTGAGAATAATTTAATGGTATCTTTTGTTACTAATTTTTGATCTATTAGGGCAATGGTATTATCTAAATCAAAAACTAAACAATTAATACCTTTTTGTTTTAATAGATCGTAATTTATATCGTATATATTTTTATAATATGCTTTTGGTAAAAAAGCTTTAAAACGCATATTAATCACCTGTACTAATTATAAACTATAATGGAAATTTAAGCAAAGGAAAACTGATAGGATTCTATCAGTTAATAGTTAAGTATTTTTATTAAAAGTTTCTATTTTGTAAAAATATTGGAATGTCATCATCATCGTCGTCGTCATCATCTTCATCTTCGAAATTGTCAATTACTTCAATTTCTCTATTTTGAGTTCTACGATTATTTTGAACGTTATTATATAATGGCTCTTTTGGTGATTCTTTACTATCAAAACCAGTAGCTATTACAGTAACAATTACTTCATCTGTTAAGTTTTCATTGATGACAGATCCGAAAATAGTATTTATATCAGTATTGGCAGCAGCCCTAACAACTTCAGCAGCTTGTTCTGCTTCAAATAAAGTTAAGTTTACTCCACCAGTTACATTTATAATAGCATTAGTAGCACCAGTTATACTAGTTTCAAGAAGTGGTGATGAAACAGCTTGTTTAGCAGCTTCCATCGCTCTATCTTCACCCATTCCTATTCCTATACCAATAATAGCTTTACCAGAATTTTGCATAACGGCTTTGACATCAGCAAAGTCCAAGTTAACAAGACCAACTACGGCTATTAAATCTGATATAGATTGTACACCACGACGTAATACGTTATCAACTTCCATGAAAGCTTCTAACATAGGAGTTGATTTATCTATTATTTCTCTTAATCTATCATTTGGGATTACTATCAATGTATCAACATGTTTCTTTAATTCTTCTAGTCCTTGTAGAGCGTTATCCATTCTTCTTTTTCCTTCAAAACCAAAAGGCTTAGTAACAATGGCTACTGTTAAAGCACCTAAGGTTTGGGCAATTTCAGCAATTACAGGAGAAGCACCAGTACCAGTTCCTCCACCCATACCACAGGTTACAAAAATCATATCAGCACCAGTTAAGGCATCTTCTATTTCTTTCTTTGATTCAACGGCAGCTTCTCTACCTACTTCTGGATTAGCTCCAGCTCCAAGTCCATCTGTTAAATTAGTACCAATTTGAATTTTTATATCAGCACGTGAATTATTTAAAACTTGTAAATCAGTGTTAGCTACTATAAATTCTACACCTTTAACTCCAGTTTCAATCATACGATTTACGGCATTACATCCTGCCCCGCCTACACCAATTACTTTTATTTTTGCTAGTTGATCCATTTCTAATCCGTTAAACATATATATCCTCCTTACTCACCAGAAAAATAACCAAATACTTTACCAATAATACTATCATTTGAAGAATCTGTCATTTTCCTTTTAGTTGATGTTAAATTCTCTATTTGTTTTTCATTAAGCATTGAATAGGAGTCTCCTCTCAAATCCAATTTATAGTGAAAATATTTTATTAAACCAAGTGCACTAGAGTACACATTACTTCTTACACCCATTGTTCCAATATTTAAAGTAGATGCCCTTCGATCAAAGACATTCTCTACTACATATTGAAAACCAGCCAACTCGCTTATTCCCCCAGTTATTATTATATAACTAATTTCGCGGTTTGTTAAGATGCTAATTTGCTTTTTTGCAAGTTTTAATATTTCTAATATCTTAGTTTCTACTATTTCAGATATTTCTAGTTGATTTATACTAATTATTTCACCACTCTTATTAGCTACTTCAACTACATCATTATAATCAGCATATCGAGTGTTACTAACCGCAAATTTTTCTTTTAAATATCTAGAAGTACCTTTTTTTAAATTAAATTTTTTAGCTATTTCTTGATCAACTTGTCTACTACCAATTTCTATTTTTTCATCTTTTATCATGATTCCCTTATTAAAAATGGAAACTTCAGTAGTATCATAACCTATATTTATAGTCGCTATTACATCTTTATCTATTTCTTTGTTACGTATTTCATAATAATCACCTAGACTACAAAAACCAGTATCAATTGGATCAATGTCACATGACTTTAATAGTGAAACAGTTTGCTTTAAAAAATATTTAGGTATAGTAGTTATTACAGCCTTTACTGATAATTTTTGCCCCATTAATCCTTTTGGATCTTTGATTATGTCGCCATCATTTATTTGAAACCCTATTGGCATAATTGTTATTAATTCTCTATTACTATCTATATGACCAATTATAGCTTCTTGTAAAACTTTAGTGATTTCTTCTTTATCAATTATTTTTGCCTCATCTATATCAATATTACTAGATACTATATCAAAGTTAATACCATCACTTGGTACAGTTACTATAGCTTGATTTATTGTTATTCCTAATTTATCTTCTACTTCTTGCTTAGCTTTTTTTAGTGAGAGAACAGCTTGATCCATATCTACAATAAGACCATTTTTAATACCTTTACTTCTAGTATCGGTGTTAGCTAATACGTAAAATTTATTATTAACGACTTCACTAACAATAATTTTTATACCAAAACTTCCAATATCAATTCCTGTATAAATTCTTCTCATAATACTGGTCTCTCCTACCCTTTTATTATATAAACTAATTATACTAGAATGTATAAATAAAAACAAGATTTATTTTTAGAACAAAAGATAAATTAAAATTTGTCGCTTTGATCGTTACCAATCAAAATTTCTACTTCATAAATAGAATATTCTCTATTTTCTATAGGATTATGCAAGGACTACTTTTTAAAATTTCCTTACATACAAAAAATAAGCCTAATATAACTTAGCCTTATCTCTTTTTCCATAATATTCTTACTGTATAAAATAAGAATGCAGCAAACATTATTACATATATCCACATTAGAATAGTACTTAATATTCCATCCGTATACTTATAGAT
>CAKPAQ010000035.1 GCA_934133015.1 uncultured Bacilli bacterium
GTATTAGTATTAGTAACTATATTTACACTTATTTTAAAAACAACAGTTGCTGATCCAAGTACAGGATATTTAGAAGATCAAATTGTAGATGGTTTGTCATTTGAAGATGCAGGATTATCTTATAATAATGGTATTACAACATTTACAGCTAAAGTATATAATAAAAGTGGTGATACTTATAATTTAAAGACTATTAATATTAAATTTAAGGATTCTAAAGATAAGGAAACAACATTGATTGGTTATATAGGTGATAGTCTTGAAAAAAATGATAGTAAATATTTAAATGCTTCTATCGATCAAGATTTAAGTGATTCAATATCTATTGAATATGTAATTAATAAGTAAAATTTTAGGTAACTGAAAATTGTTTTCAGTTATTTTTCTTTGTTCGATTGTTTTAGATTTTACTTTAATTTATAATAATAACAGGTGAAGATTATGACTGATAGGATAATATTTCATATAGATGTTAATAATGCTTTTTTGTCATGGACAGCAGTTGATTTATTGAGTAAAGGTTATCCAATTGACATTAGAACTATTCCAGCTGTCATAGGAGGAGATGAAGACAAAAGAAGAGGAATAGTTACTGCTAAAAGTCCTGTTGCCAAGAAAATGGGAGTAGTTACTGCTGAACCATTATTTATGGCTAGGAGAAAGTGCCCTAATCTTCAAGTCTTTAAGGGAGATTATAAATTATACTCAAAAATGAGTAATCAATTATATAATTATTTTTGTCAATTCACACCGAATGTTGAACGCTTTTCGGTTGATGAATGTTTTTTAGATATGACAGGTACAGAACTTATATATGGTGATCCCGTTAAACTTGCTTATAGAATGAAAAATGAAATCTATAAAAATTTTGGCTACACTGTTAATGTTGGTGTAGCTAATAATAAATTATGTGCCAAAATGGCTAGTGATTTTGAAAAGCCTAATAAAGTGCATACTTTGTTTATGAATGAAATTCCTACTAAAATGTGGCCTTTACCAGTTTCTGATTTATTCATGGTTGGTAAAGCTAGTAGTAAAGTTTTACTTGATATGGGAGTTCATACTATTGGTGATTTAGCTAAAATTGATTTATCAATATTAAAACGTCATTTTAAATCACAGGGTGAAATGATGCATAATTATGCAAATGGGATTGATTATAGTCCTGTAGGTGAAAATAAAACTAAAAATAAAAGTATTAGTGTTACAGAAACTTTAGAACATGATATAGAAAAGACAACTGAGTTTAAGAAAATCTTATTGAGACAAGCAGATAGAGTTGGTAAACAAGCTAGAAAAGCTAATGTTTATGCGACTACTATAGCTTTGATTTTTAAAACTAGTGATTTTGTTAGTTATACTCATCAAGCTAAATTAATTAATCCGACTAATGTTACTGAAGAAATATATAAAGTTTGTGTTGGTTTGTTAGATAAAGGATGGCGTGGCGAACCAATTCGCTTAGTAGGAATAAGACTTGCTGATTTTACTAATAATAATACTAAACAAATGTCAATATTTGATCAAGAAAAGGATTTACATACCGATAAAATTCAATCTATTTTGGATGATATTACTGATAGATTTGGTGATGGAATAATAATGCCAGCCAGTTTAAAAGAATAGTTTACTTTTTGTAAATATTTAGTTAAAATAAAATTAAGATAGGTGATAGTATGAATAATGAAAATATAAATGAATTAATAAAAATTGGTGTTGATAATGCTTTAAAATTACAACAAAAATATGGCTATCCTGATAATATTACCCACTTATTGTACCTAATAATACCAGCGTTCATCATTAAATATGGAATTAATGAAGAAAAATATATAATTGATTGTTTTAATAATGTTCCTATTTTAATTGATGATAGAAAAGATCAAGTTTATCAAGCATATTATCGTAGTATTCCTGCTTATAATGGTACTGAATATATTACCAATAAAGGTATTATTTTAAACAATTATGAAAATATTTCTCTTATGCAGTTGCTTGATAATTTAGTTCATGAATTTAATCATGCGCTTAACTCTATTCATCAAGAATTAAAAATTATGGAAGATAAATTATATGTAAGGACTGGTCTTACTTATATTGTTTATGATGCCAAAACATTGATGCCAATTGAGAAACAAGATAGTTCTACTTTAGAAGAAATTATTAATACTAAACAAACAGAATCTGTTATTAATATTATTAATTCTTTTAGTAACTATAATATAGTTAATTTAGAAGTTATTAATACTTTGTATTCATTAGAAAAATCTTATAAATCTAATGCTTATTTGTTACAAAGTTTAGTTTGTAAGACTTTAATTTCAAATAAAACTTTCTTCTCTACTTTAGAAAAGTTAAGATTTAAAGGTGATATCGATGTAATCGAGAATTGGTTTGATGATATTACTAATATTCCTGGTAGTTATAAAAGATTGATTGATTTATTAAAAGATACTCTTGATTATCAATTAAAACTTAATGATAAAAAGATTAAGTTCTTTACAATTAGAAAAATTAAAAAGCTTACACAAGAACTAATTAATATTATAAATATATTTGATAATAATTGTAATTATAGGTAGGTGTTTATGACCAAAACGAAGTTTAAAAATCTTAGAAATCGTATAGTTGAAAATAGAATATCCAAAAAAGATATTGATGTTATAGAAGATATTTTCTTTAATTATCCTAATACTCCAATTATACTTGAATACGATTATATGGTGGTCATATGTGAAGGATGTTATGATAGCTTAAATGTGGCTATACGTTTATATCAAAAAAGAAGATGTAGTGTAATTTTACTTTGTGATTATTATAGTAAAGAAATTACTAAAGATTATAGTGATTTTTATAATTATGCTGTATCTAGAGGGATAATTCCGGTTGATATTTTATATGATTCTAATACTTATGATATGCAGACAGGAATTAATCATGTTTTTAGGTTTTTACTTTCATTGAATAAACTAAATCCTAGAGTTTTATTTGTTGCGAGATCAATTCGCTTGTTTAGGGCAAAGAAAATTGCCAACAACCTTAAAGATAAATTATATTATTTTCCACATTGTGATTATTATCCATCGTATCATCGTAAATTAAATCCGGATGAGTGGTATTTATATAAGAAAACTAGAGATATCATAATTAATGAAATGGACATAATATTACGAAACGATTTATATGATTAATTTAATAGTTGTATATAAAAGTTTAAAAGTATGTTACAATAATGTTATTAGGTAATAGAAAAGATGTGATTACATGAGGAAAAATTCATTTATTCAAGGAGCTTTTATCGCTACTTTTGGGATTGTCATCAGCAAAATATTGGGTATGGTTTATGTTATTCCATTTTATTCAATAATTGGTGATCAAGGTGGAGCTTTATATGGATATGCATATTCTATTTATTCTATCTTTTTAGGAATTAGCCAAGCAGGTATTCCATTAGCTATTAGTAAAATTATTAGTGAATATAATGTTTTAGGATATTATGATGCTAAAAGAAGGGCTTTTAAACTTGGAAAAAAGACTCTTATGCTTTTAGGAATTGTTTGCTTTGTAATTATGTTTTTATTTGCGGGTGTGCTTGCTGATATTATTATTGGAAATGTAACAGGTGGTAACACTAAAGACGATGTAACTTTTGTTATTAGAGTTATATCTACAGCGGTTTTAGTAGTACCATTACTTAGTATATATAGGGGTTATTTACAGGGACATAAATATATCGCACCTACTTCTGTTTCTCAAGTTTTAGAACAAATTGTTAGAGTTTTTATTATAATATTTGGTAGTTATGCTGCGTTAAAAATATTTAATTTGTCTCTTACTACTACTGTTGGTATTGCGGTATTTTCAGCTACTGCTGGGGCTTTATGTTCATACTTTTAGTTGGTATTTAAGGTAAGAAAAAACAAAAAGGTTTTAGAGAAAGAAACTTTAAAAGTTGATGAACCAAAAATTACTGATAAAGAGATAATTCAAAAAATATTAATATATGCTTTTCCTTTTATAATGATTGATGTATTTAAATCTTTAATAAACTCAGTTGATGTGTTTATGTTAGTAAAGGTTTTAGTTAACGGGATTGGATATACTACTACTCAAGCTGAAACAATTATGAGTGTTGTTTCTACTTGGGGATTAAAAATAAATATGATAATTGTATCTATTTCAACTGGATTGATGGTTAGTTTAATTCCTAATTTGACTTCTAGTTTTGTTAAAAATGATATGGTTGATGTAAGAAAAAAAATTAATCAAACTTTACAATGGTTATTATTCTTTACTTTACCAATGACCTTTGGCTTATCAGTACTTGCTAAACCGGTATGGACGGTATTTTATGGTGTTAGTGAATATGGACCTAGTGTTTATCAATATTATGTATTTGTAGCTTTAGCTACTACTTTATTTACAGTATCTATTACTACACTTCAATTATTAAAGGAATATAAACGTGTCTTTTTTGGTTTATTAACAGGTTTACTTACTAATGCTTTATTAAATATCCCACTTTTATATGGATTTCATAAAATGGGGTTACCTGCATATTATGGTTCAATAACTTCAACAATATTAGGTTATTTAGCTTGTAGTTTTATGTCACTACATTATATAGGCAAAAAATATCAAGTTAATTATGAAGATACTTTGAAGAAAGTATTTAATATTATTTTAGTTACATTGATTATGGTAATAACGTTATTGTTACTTAAATATATTATTCCATTTAATTCAACTAGTCGTATGATTAATATTTTAATAATTATTGGTTATGTTATAGTTGGGGCATGTGTTTATTTTGGGATTATGTTTAAAACAAAACTTATATATAACATATTTGGTGAAGAAGAAATTAAAAAGATAGTTAATAAAATAAGAAAAAGGTGATAAATATGGAATTTTTAGTGTTAAATGAAGAAGACTATAAGAATTTTTATGACAATTATTCTGATTCATCTTTTATGCAGTCGATTGAATTATCGCATTTAAAAAAAGAATATGGAAATGTGATTCATTTAGTGGGAGTTAAACAGAATGGAAAAATTGTTGCGGCTAGTATGATACTTGAATCTAAAACTATTTTAGGTAAGAAAATGTTTTACGCACCACGTGGTTTAATGGTTGATTATAATAATAAAGAGTTACTAGAATTTTTTACAAATGAATTAAAAAAATATATTAAAAAACATAAAGGTTTTATTTTGACAATTGATCCTAATATTATTTATCGAGTACGTACTAGTGATGGTGAAATAGATCCTAATGATAAACCTAATGATATCGCTATTAATAATTTATTATCACTTGGTTATAAACATTATGGCTTTAATTTATATTTAGATGCGATGCAGGCAAGATGGTGTTATCGTATGAAGCTTGATCAAGATTATGAAGAGAAAAAAAGTAAATTCTCTAAAAGTACTAGGAAAAATATTGAATCTTGTATAAAAAAAGGTTTAATGGTAAGAGAAGGTACTATTGATGATTTGGATACCATGACAGAAATATTTGATTTAACTTCAAAAAGAAAAGACTTTTTTTCAAGAAGTTTATCTTATTATCAAAAGATGTATAAAAACATGCATAATTTAATGACTATATACATTGCTTATTTGGATCCTGATGTTTATTTAGAACATAGTAAAAACTTATTAGAACAGGAATTAGCTAATCATAAAATAATTGAAGATAAAATGAATAAAGATAAAGTTGGTGCCAAATTATTAAATCAATTAGATACTTCTGATAAACTTATTGAAAAATATAAAAAAGAAGTTGATAAGGCTACTATGTTTAAAAAAGATAACCCAAATGGTAAAGATATTGGCTGTTTATTATCTATTCGCTCTGGTAATGAATATTTAACTTTATCTAGTGGGGTTTTAGAAGAATATAAATCTTTTACACCAAAGTACTTAATGTATGAACATCATATTAAAGAAGCCTATAAAGAAGGATTTGAGTATTGTAATTTTTATGGTATTACAGGTGATTTTAATAAAGATGGTAAGTATTATGGAATTTATGAATTTAAAAAGGGATTTAATGGTAATGTAATAGAATATATTGGACAATTTGAATTAAAAATAAATTTGTTTTATAATATATATAAGCTATTAAAAAAAATAAAGAGTATAGTTAGAAGGTAGGTGCTTTATGAAACAAGATAGTTATTTGTTTGAGTATTTAGATGAGAATAAGTTTCGTGTTCGTGAAAGAAGTGTTCGTAAGTATAATATGCTTGCTTATAAAAAACTTAATTTTGAGTATTATCCTAAAATAAGAGGTGGAGAGTTTTTAGGTAAGTTAGTTGGTACTAATCCTAAAGATAATAGTGAAATGTATGAGTTAGAACTTCCAACTGACGATATGTTTAAAAAAGTTCATGGTATTATTACTCTTCATTATACTGTTTTTCGTGATAAAAAGATTGTACTTCTTACTAATATAACTCCTGATGGAATCTTAGAAGAAGGACATCGTTCTGAATTAAAGGCCTATAAAGGAGTAATGATTTCAAGGAGTGATCCTAAGCGTGATATGTTTAAGGTTAACTTATTGAATACGATGAATAAAGGTATAGGTAGTCAGGTAGCTTTTATATCAATTGTTGCTTCTTTCTTAGTAATTGTTGCCGGTATTGTTTTATATTTTATTTTTAGATAGTAAAAAGACTTCAAAGTTTATTTCGAAGTCTTTTTCTTTAGTCTATTTTTTAGGTTTTTTAAATTACGATATGAAGCATATGATAGTTTATATAAATAATATAATGGTTTATTTATAATTAAATCAAATTCACCAATCAATTCAACAACTTCACCACCGAAGTCTCTTTTAAATGAATATAGGCCAAAAAGTGGATTACTTTCATTAAAATCACCAGTTATTCCATAGAAGTTGTATCGTTCATAGTTATTCTCAATTGCGTATTTCATACCAGCAAAATGAACTGTATAGGCTGATTGAAATTCCATATATTTGGCATATGATCCTCCAACTAAGGAAAGAACTTCATTTCCGTAAACTAGAAATAAAATCCCACCTAGAGTTAAAACTTCACCATTTTCAGTTTTTAATTTTTCTTGATGAGAGATTCTTTTTTTGATTCTTTCAATATTATTTAAAGTTTCTTTTTGTTTTGATTCATACTTTTTTTCATTCATTTTAGTTGGATCTTGATCATGTTTATTTTTTCGATCATCATATTCTTTAGTTAGATCATTTACTTCTTCATTTAAGCTATTAATTAATTCAGTAGTATTTAATTCAGCTATTAATATTTTTAATATACCATCTAAGTGTTTATACATATCTTGATAATATTTTAATGGTCTATCTATAAAGTCACGTCTATCACCAGTATGTTGCATAATATCTTTAAATAAAGGTAACTCATCATATGATATTTCACGGCATTTGATTAAATCACGTTCATTTTTTCTTAAAATTTGTCTGGTTTTAGGATCCATATCTTTCATTACATCATCGATAGTCCTGTTTTTAGTTTTAGTAATGAACATCCATCTTGGTTGTAGAGTATCCTGCATTAGATTAAAGCCAAAATGTTTATAGCCTAATTTAATTAAGTTATTATAGCTTTCTTTATTGTTGTAGCCATTTTCTACTATTTTTCCTAATTTATCGCGTTGTTGATAAGGAACATAGGGATCAATTTTTAGAAATATTCCTTGGTGTTTTTTTACATAAGATTTGATTTTAATTGTAAATTCCTTTAATAAATCATAGTTATTATAATCTATTAAAAAGCCACGTGGTGCGTAGTACATTTTCTTTTTAATAG
>CAKPAQ010000036.1 GCA_934133015.1 uncultured Bacilli bacterium
GAAGAAAATGAAGAAATAATATCATGTATCCCAGTATCTGATTTTACTAAGAATACCGATATTACTATAGCTACAAGAAATGGCATGATAAAACGTACACCACTTTCTGAGTTTCAAGTATCACGTTACTCTAAGTCTATTTCATGTATGAAATTAAAAGATGATGATTTAGTAATAGCTGCGTTCTTAACTTTGTATAATGAAATCTTTATTTCAACTACTGATAGTTATGGTTTATGGTTTGATAAGAGTGATATTCCAGTTGTTGGATTAAAAACTAGTGGGGTAAAATCAATTACTTTAAAAGCTGATAAAGTAGCTAATGTAAGTAATTTTGATACTAATATTCATGAATATTTACTAGTTATTACTGATAAGGGTACAGGTAAACGCGTTAAACTTAATGAATTTGAAAAGAGTACTAGAGCTAGAAGAGGATTGTTGTTACTTCGCGAAGTTAAAACAAATCCATATAAGATTATTAAAACCTTTACTATTTATCATAAAGATCATATTGGTATTAAGACACCAGATATTTCACTACTTAAGAATACAGAATTCCCAATAATGGATCGTTATTCTACTGGTAGTTTAATCACAAAACATAGAGTAATAGATGCCTTTAAAGTAGTAGAGTTAGAGAAAAAAGATACTGTTTTAGAACCTATTGTTAAAATGGAAGATACAACAATTGTAAATAAGGAAAAACCAAAAGTTTCTTTGAAAGAAATTGATGATAGATTAATGACAATTGATGACTTTTTAAATGATTAGAGTGATTTTATCACTCTTTTTCTTGATTATCTATAATTATCGTTATATACTTTAATTATAGGAGGTTTTGGTATGGACATTATTATTTTAAACAAGGATAAAGATAAAACTTTGAATGAAATGATACCAGTTTTGACAGAATGTTATAGTAATTTTAAAGAAAAATATAATGTTTCAGAAGAAATGAATTTTGTTTTATATGCAGGTAATAGTGATGAAGATGGTAAAAGTGTGTATAATGATGATGCTTTAGAAGATTTAGCTTATAAATGCTTTCAAGGTAGAATCGCTATTATTTCAAATAATCAATTAGGTGGTTCTGGTAAGAGTCCTTATCGTAATTATTTTGATTGGAGATCTAAAGAGGTTGATTATTTATTTAGTGGTGTTGTACCTATATTTTATGTTACTGAAAGCGAATATTTTGGATTATTAGCTAACGATGTTTATGGTCGCGATCTACAAAGTAGTTTTATTAATATTAATAATTTATGTGGCTTAGAAAGAGATACTACTACTATTGAAAGAATGTTTGCTTACTTTTTAACTGATAGTGAAATGGTATTAAGTCAAACAGAAAATAAAAAATTAATGAAAATACTTTCTAAATTTTAAGGCTTTGATAGTCTTTTTCTTTTTGGTAAATTTTTTGTTTTAAATGCATATATACTATTAGGTGGTAATATGTCTAAAGAATCATTTAAAATGTTTGTAAGAAGTAATCCGAAATTACTTGATTATGTTAGAAATAATCAAATGACTTGGCAGAAGTTTTATGAAATGTATGATATGTATGGGGAAAATAATTCAGTATGGGATAATTATTTAAAAAGAGATTGGTCAGCTACTGCTAATAATAATGATGGGGCAAGTAGTAATACATCAACTAGTAAAAAATTAGGTGATACACCAATTAAAGATATCTTTAATATGGTTAAACAAATGGATTTAGAAACAGTAAGAAAAGGAGTAGATGGCCTTCAAAAAGCAGTTGGACTTGTTCAAGATTTAACCGCAACAAAGAAAACAGGAAGTAATTATCAAGCAAGACCATTATATCAACATTTAGAGGATTAAAATGAATATAGAAACGCAAATAAAAATTAAAAATAATCATTATTTGTATCGTTATTTAAGAGATAATTCTAGTTGGTATAAAATACTTAATAGACATCCTGAGGCTATTAAGGAAATGGAATATGAAATGAAAAATTTTTATAAAATGAATGTAAGTGATAAAATAGATAGTGTAAATAAGAAGATAGAAATGATTAGGACATTTATGGATATATTAAATTAATCTTGAAAGGATACTTACTTAGTGATATAATATGTGGCACTGAAAAGAGGGGTACCAAACATGATATTAAGATTTAATTTATATGTTGGTAATTTACAACAATTATTTAGAATTAAAAATGAACAAGATATTAGGAAAATAGTATTTTTAAAAAAGACTAATAATTTTATTAATGGAGAAACTAACGCTATAGATATTTGTACATCAAGAGAATATCCATACTTTAAAAATGGTCTATTAACTAGTCATAATTTTAAATTATATTCTGATTTACACGATGATAAAAGTATTGTAGTAAGAAACAGTTATTGTTTAAATAAATACTTAAAATCTAGAGGATATCCATTATTTATAGATGATAATATGCTTGATAAAATTGTTAATAATGAAGTTAGTAATATACTAGCATTAGGAAGTAGATAGTCTATATTACTAGACTTCTTTTTTATTTTGATTTATAATTTAATTGGTGATTATTATGTGTGAAGATATTCAAATTATGATAGATGATATTATTAAACAAATAGATAATGATCCTAGAATGATTGAATTAAAAAGACTAAAAAGTAAATTACTTGATGATAATGATTTTATGAATAATATAAGAGAAATTCAAAATAATAGAGAACTTCTTTTTTTAAAAAAGAAAGATATATTTAAAAATAAAGATTATCAAAGATATCAATTATTGGAAAATGATATTTCTTTTTTAACTTTAGAAATAAATAAAAGATTTAATCAATTAACTGATAGTAAAGGATGTATGAGATGAGAATAATAAGTGGCAAGTATAAAGGAAAAAACATTTTAGGTTATGATATAGATGGGACTAGACCTACTCAAGATAGAGTAAAAGAAAGTTTATTTGGGATTATTCAAGATTATTTACAAGATAGTGTATGTTTAGATTTGTTTGCGGGTAGTGGTTCTTTAGGAATTGAAGCATTAAGTAATGGTGCTTTTAAAGTTTATTTCGTTGATAATAATAAAAAATGTATTGATATTTTAAGAAAGAATTTAACTAATATTAAGGAGGAAAATGTCATTGTTAATGATGATTATCTTTTAGCTTTAGATAACTTTATTAATACTAAAGTTAAATTTGATATTATTTTTCTTGATCCACCATATAATTTAAATTGTATAGCTGATATTTTAAATATAATTGATAAAAATGAATTGTTAAATGAAGATGGAATTGTTGTTTGTGAATATGAATATGATAATTTTTCAAGTAATTATTTAAATTTAGAAATAATAAAAGAAAGGAAATATGGGTATAAAAATATTCGTATTTATAGGTTGAAATAGGATGAAAATATATTTGGTACGTCATGGTGAAACCGACTATAATAAAGATGGTATTATGCAGGGACAAAAAATGAATATTGATTTAAATGATAGCGGTGTTAGACAGGCTGTTAAATTGAAGAATAAATTAAAAAATGTTGATTTTGATATGTGTTTTACTTCACCTTTGATTAGATCATGGTCAACAGCTATGATTATAGTAGGTGATAGAACTTTCATCAATGCTGATACAAGATTATTAGAAAGGTCTTTAGGAGAATTTGAAGGAAAAGACAAAATTTTATATGATCCTAAAAAATATTGGGATTATTTTTTAAACTCAAATGACAATGGAGTTGAACCAATTCAAGAGTTATTTAAACGTTGTATGGAGTTTGTAAATTATATTAAGGAAAACTATGATGATAAAACAATATTAGTAGTATCACATAGCGCTATTACCAGATGTCTTCACCATATTTTATTAAATACAGATTTAAAAACAGATTTACTTAATTTTAAAGTAGATAACTGTTATTGTGAGGAGTACAATTTATGAATAGAAGAGTAATTAAAGAAGAACAACAAAAAATAATAGGAATAATACCTGTTGTTGACATGAAACATTTTGTTTTATTGGTACTTGCTGATTTAGCTAGTAAATCACCTATTGTTAATTTAGATGGTAGAGATACCAAAACAGCTTGTTTAAATGTTGATTATAAAAGAATGATTGAAGAAATAATGTATCAAGATAATGGTAGAGGCATAATGTTTGCATCACTTATTAATATTTATTCATATTATGAATTTCAAGCTGAATGGGAGAGAAAATTAAGCAGAACTTTAAAAAAAGTATTAACAGAACTTAATAAGGAAGTTATTTATGATTATGAGAATGATGTGATTAAAATTAACTTTAGCAAAGGGGAAATTGCCAATATTAAAAATAATTTTGATGCTGAAACTTTAGAAATAGCTAATCATTTCACTAATTTACTTAATGACCCTACTTTTACAAGGAATTTTGACTTAAATATTAGGGAAATGAATCGAAATATAAATCGAAGAATGAATTTATTCCATGAATTTACGGTATCTGAATTACGACGAAAAGGAGTAAAAGATCCAGTAAAATATATTGGCGATTTTAAACCAATTAGAGGTAAATAATAGTCCTCTTTTTCTTTTTTTAAAAATTTTAGCATTCTTGGTTGACATTTGCTAATAATAAGAATATAATGGTATTAGCACTTGGGAAATAGTAGTGCTAATGGAGGTAGTGATGCTAACAGATAGACAAAAAAAGATATTAAAGTTAATCATCACTGAGTACATAAAGTCCGCAAGACCTGTTGGGTCTAAGTTGATATGTAGACAAATGAAGTGTTCAAGTGCAACAATAAGAAATGAAATGGCTACTTTGGAAGAGATTGGATTACTCGAAAAAACTCATACTTCTAGCGGTAGAATACCTAGTGAACAAGGTTATCGTTATTATGTAGATAATTTAATGCAACCTAAAGAATTAAATGGCGAAGATATGTTAAAATTACAAATTATTTTTAATAATCAACAACTAGAATTGTCAGATTGTTTGTCAGCTAGTTTAAAAAT
Source organism: uncultured Bacilli bacterium (assembly GCA_934133015.1). Lineage (GTDB taxonomy): Bacteria > Bacillota_I > Bacilli_A > RF39 > UBA660 > Alloscybalousia. Next base: position 4,982 of record CAKPAQ010000036.1, read on the forward strand.
TATTTCAGAAATGACTAACTATACTTCAATTGTTTTAGGAGGAACTAGTCATGATAATAATTTAAAAGAAATAAATGTTGTTCCTATAGATGATGAAAATCTAATAGTTATTGTAATTACTGATAAAGGTCATGTTGAAGATAAAAAGATAACGTTAAAAAATGTTCCGTTAATTGAAATTAAAAAGACAGTTAATTTAATAAATGATCTTATCGTAGGTACCCCTATTGATGAAGTAAGCAGTAAGCTTGAATTTGAAATTAAACCAATTATTGGTAGATATGTCAAAGAACATGAAATGATATACAATACTTTTTATCAAGTATTTAAGGACTTTTCTAGTAAGAATGTTAATGTTGTTGGAAAAAATAATATATTAAAACAGCCAGAGTTTAATAATATTGATAGGATAAAAGAAATTTTTAATAAACTAGATAATAGTGAAGAAATAATTAATGACATTGAAGAAGATAATAATGATATTAAAGTTTATATAGGAAAAGAAAATAATTTAGATGATGAGGTTACAGTGATAAAAACTAAATATCATACTAAAAATCAAGAAGGTACTATCGCAATTGTAGGACCAAAAAGAATGGATTATGATCGAGTGGTTATGCTACTTGAATATATAAAATCAAATATAGAGGAATAAGGTGAAAACATGAATACAGAAGAAACTAAAGAAAAAAAAGATTCTTGCTGCGACCATGAAGGTTGTAATTGTCATCATGAAGAAAATCATGAATGTAAAAAACATAAGCATAATAAAGCTAGTAAGGAATTAGAAGAGTGCAAAAAAGCAATAATGGAATTGCAGACTAAGCTTATGTATACACAAGCTGATTCAATTAATTATCGTAAACGTAAAGAAGAAGAAACAGCTAATATGCTTAAATATGCTAATCAGGATTTACTATTAGATATGGTAAATATGATTGAAAATATGGATCGTGCAGCTAATGTAAAGGCAGAAAGTGAAGAAAGTAAAAAAATTCAAGATGGTATTAAAATGGTAAGTAATCAATTTAAAGACATCTTGAAAAAATATGGTGTGGTAGAAATTGAAGCACTTGGCTATCCATTCGATGAAAATTATATGGAAGCCATGATGGTTGGAAATGATCCTACTAAACCTAATGAAATGGTACTAGAAGTACTAATGAAAGGTTATAAATACAAAGACAGAATATTAAAACATGCTGTTGTTAAAGTTAACCAAACTGAAGAAAATAATAATGAAAATATGAAAGGAAATGATTAATTATGAGTAAAATTATAGGTATAGACTTAGGTACAACTAATAGTTGTGTAGCTGTATTGGAAGGAGGAGCTGCTACTGTTATTCCAAATCCAGAAGGAAATCGTACAACTCCATCTGTAGTATCTGTTAAGAAAGGTGAAAGAATAGTAGGAGATGCTGCTAAACGTCAAGCATTAACTAATAAAGATACTGTTTCATCTATTAAAAGATTAATGGGTACAAATGAAAAAGTAGAACTTGATGGTAAGAAATACACTCCAGAAGAAGTATCTGCAATGATTCTATCTTACATGAAAGATTATGCTGAAAAATATTTAGGAGAAAAAGTAACTAAAGCTGTTATTACAGTTCCTGCTTACTTTAATGATAGTCAACGTCAAGCTACTAAGAATGCTGGTAAGATTGCCGGATTAGATGTTGAAAGAATTATTAATGAACCAACTGCAGCAGCTCTTGCATTTGGTCTTGATAAACAAGATAAAAACCAAACTATCTTAGTATATGACTTAGGTGGAGGTACATTCGATGTATCAATTCTTGAACTTGGTGATGGTATATTTGAAGTTAAATCTACTGCTGGTAATAATAAACTTGGTGGAGATGACTTTGATAAATGCTTAATGGATTACATAGTTAGTGAGTTTAAGAAAGAAAACGGAATTGATTTAACAAAAGATAAATTAGCAATGCAAAGATTAAAAGAAGTAGCAGAAAAAGCAAAGAAAGACTTATCTGGAATGACTTCAACTCAAATTTCTGCACCATTTATTTCTCAAGGAGAAGATGGACCACTTCACATTGATATGACAATTACTCGTGCTAAGTTTGAAGAATTAATTCATGATTTAGTACAATCTACACTAGAACCAGTTAGAAAAGCTTTAAAGGATGCTAAACTTGATAAGAAAGATATTGATAAAGTTATCTTAGTAGGTGGATCTACTCGTATTCCATGTGTTCAAGAATTAGTTGAAAAAGAATTAGGACAAAAACCATCTCATGAAGTTAACCCTGATGAAGCTGTTGCCATGGGTGCTGCTATTCAAGGTGGGGTATTAACTGGTGAAGTTAATGACATCGTTTTACTTGATGTTACACCATTATCACTTGGTATTGAAACTTTAGGTGGAGTATTTACTAAACTTATTGATAGAAATACTACAATCCCAACTACTAAATCGCAAGTATTCTCAACTGCCGCTGATAATCAACCTGCTGTAGACATTCATGTACTTCAAGGTGAACGTAGTATGGCTAATGACAATAAAACACTTGGACATTTCCAATTAACAGGAATTCCTGCTGCTCCTCGTGGAGTACCTCAAATCGAAGTTAAATTTGATATCGACGCTAATGGTATCGTTAATGTTACTGCTAAAGATCTTGGAACTAATAAAGAACAATCAATTACAATTACTTCAAGCACTAACTTAAGTGATGAAGAAATTGAAAGAATGAAAAAAGAAGCTGAAGAACATAAAGCAGAAGATGAAAAACGTAAAGAAGAAGCAGATGTTAAAAAT